>DATEKP010000082.1:0-4279 GCA_035277405.1 Allostellaceae bacterium
ACAGCCCCTGAGCCTTGGCATAGGCCTCCACCAGCTTGACCCGGGCGGGATCGCGGGCGGTGATGTTGAGATAGCGGATCGTCTCGGCGTCGATCGGGAAAAAGCCGCAGGTGGCGCCGTATTCCGGCGACATGTTGCCGATCGTGGCGCGGTCAGCCAGGGCCAGCTCGGCGACGCCGGGGCCGCAATATTCGACAAAGCGGCCGACCACCCCGCGACGCCGCCCAATGCCACCCGGTCCTGCGGCCGGCGCGGCCCGGCCAGCGATGGCTCGACCGTGCCGAGATCGAGTTCCAGGAGATCGGTGAAGACCGGGTCGGGCGTATTGGCGTCGCGCCACAGCCCCTGCGCCTTGGCGTAGGCCTCGACCAGTTTGACCCGCGCCGGGTCGCGCGCGGTGATCGTCAGATAGCGGATCGTCTCGGCATCGACCGGGAAGAAGCCGCAGGTCGCGCCGTATTCCGGCGACATGTTGCCGATCGTCGCGCGGTCGGCCAGGGCCAGCTCGGCCACCCCCGGCCCGCAATATTCGACAAAGCGGCCGACGACGCCGCGCCGCCGCAGCATCTGGGTGATCGTCAACACGAGGTCGGTGGCGGTGGCGCCCTCGGCCAATTTACCGACAAGGCGCACGCCGATGACTTCCGGGAGCAGCATCGAGATCGGTTGGCCGAGCATCGCCGCCTCGGCCTCGATGCCGCCGACCCCCCAGCCGAGCACGCTGAGGCCGTTGACCATCGTCGTATGGCTGTCGGTGCCGACCAGCGTGTCGGGATAGGCGATCGTCTTGCCGCCCTCGTCGGTCGTCCACACCACCTGCGACAGGTATTCGAGATTGACCTGATGGCAGATGCCGGTGCCGGGCGGCACCAGGCGGAAATTCTCGAACGCCTGCTGCCCCCAGGCGAGAAAGCGATAGCGCTCGCCGTTGCGCTCGAATTCCTTTTTGACGTTGGCGGCGAAGGCCTGCGGGTTGGCGAACTGGTCGATCTGCACCGAATGGTCGATGACCAGATCGACCGGCGACAACGGGTTGATTTTGTCGGGGTCGCCGCCGAGGTCGAGCATCGCCTGGCGCATCGCCGCGAGATCGACGACAGCCGGGACGCCGGTCAAATCCTGCATCAGGACGCGCGCCGGGCGGAAGGCGATCTCGCGATCGGAGGTCTTGGCGCTGAGCCAGGCGCCGACCGCCTTAATGTCGTCGACAGAGACAGTGCGGCCGTTCTCCAACCGCACCAGGTTTTCCAGCAATACCTTCAGCGAGAACGGCAGGCGCGAAATGTCGCCAATCCCGGCGGCGCGCGCCGCCGCGTCGAGGCTGAAATAATCGTAGCGCTTGCCGTCGACGTCGAGCGTGCGGCGGGCATTGAGGCTGTCGTGACCGGTCACGCTCACGGTTCGTCTCCTCTCGCGATGCGGGATTTGGGCCGGGCGGCGGCCGGTACGATACTCCGCGCGCGAGGTCGATCAAGGAGCGATTCGGCCGGTCTTTTTGGCGATGCCCCCGTCTTCCCCAAATCGTCATGGCCTTCGCCGGGACGACAACGAGAAGGGGCACCAATGATTAAGGCCGAGACAGGGCCACCCTTGTGGCCGCGAGACAGGCCTGTCCGCGCTTGGTCAGCGCAAGGCGGCCGTCCGGGGCGTGCCGCACCAGATCGTCGGCGATCGCGTCTTCCCAGGCGCAGGTGAGCGGGCAGGTGCTGCCCCACGCCTCGCGCATCTCGCCATAGCGGCGCGGCCGCGCCGCGACCCATTGCAGGAATTGCAGCGTCAGCAGCTTCGCCTCGCTCGCCATCGCTCCGGCACCGCACAGTTCATTCGGCCGCAAGCATAGTCGGCCTGCGGCCGTTGCCCAATATCGGCGATTATTGGTCGGCGACGCCGACGCGGTGGCGGTACACCATCTCCCAGCCCATCCAGCCGGTGAACAAAAGGAGCGCCGTCACGACGCCGGACAGCACGATTCCGGTCGGCAGCACCGCGGCCGGGCCGGCGGTATAGCGCACGAAGAAATTGGCGATCTCGATCAATACGACGACGATGTTGCCGCCGGCGTGCCACCATGCCGTCCCGAGTGCCCTGATGCGCCCTTCGCCGAGCAGATCGGCCAGCCCGGCAACCGCCGCCAGCGCGGCGATGATCAGGCCGACGCCGAGCAGCCACAATGTCACGTCGAACCAGCCGATCAGCCCGGTTCCCCAGAACACGAGATCGCACACGAATGTCGCGACGAAGAACGCGATCGGGAACGGGATCAGCATCGGGTGGAGCGGATGCCCGGCGATACTGGCGGTGCTGCGCGGGTTGGGTTGACGCGGCGGAGCGCCCGGCACCTCGCGCGCAACCCGGTATTCGGTCGATTGACGAGGCTGCTGCTCGCCGACCTGGTCGTGGAGATCGCTCATCTTCGCCTCCATCGCCCCCTATCGGGCGCAACGCGAGGCCCGCCCGATCAGTTCCGATGAGGCGCCGAAACGCGCTCCGGCAAGCCGCGCGCCGAGCCGCGCCGACGCGCGGTCGCGGAGCGGCAGCCGGGTTGCGGCTTTACGCCCGCGGGGCGAAATGCACGCACCAGCCACGCGGGCTGATGCGGCCGGTGACGATCTCGCAGCCGCGCGGCGGCCGGAAATGGATGCACAGACCGCAACGCTCGCCGTCATGCGGGTGCCATTGGTAATGCGCTGCCGCCTTGCTTTGCCTGACGACCGGCGGCGGCGGAGGCGGGGGCGCCGGTGCCGGAACGGGTGGCGGCGGCGCGGGGGGAGGCGCAGGAGGCGGCGGCGGTGCCTCGGCGCGCGGCGTGCAGGCGGCAGTCAGCGCCGAAGCCCCGGCGATCCCGACCACCGTGGCAGCCTTGCGCAGAATCGCGCGGCGCGACGGTTTCTGATCTTGTTGCGTCATGGCGCCCTCCCGTTTCTAACGTGACGCGCGGGGAACGCCGATTCGCCGGCAAGGTTCCGGATGGCGTGTGCCCCGCCGTGGCCGGCAGGCGGTTCGCCGCGTCTTTCATTCCGACGCGGCCTGTCCCACATGATCCCACGCCAGACGGTCGGATGGCCGCTCTCTGCGTGGGCCGTCGGTTCACGCCGGGGGAGGAAAGTCCGGGCTCCACGGAGGCACGGTGCCGGGTAACGCCCGGCGGGGGCGACCCCAGGGAAAGTGCCACAGAAAAGACACCGCCGAGCCTGCCTGCTCCCGTTCGCGGGGGCGCGGGCGGCAAGGGTGAAATGGTGCGGTAAGAGCGCACCGCGCCGCCGGCAACGGCGGCGGCAGGGAAAACCCCACCGGGAGCAAGACCAAGTAGGAGCGGCAGGCGGTCGGGCTAACCCGGCCGCCGGGCGGGCTTCCGCGCCGCCGCTCGGGTCGGTCGCGCGAGGCGTCCGGCGACGGGCGTCCCAGATGAATGGCCATCCCCGCCCTCCGGCACGCCGGCGGCGGGACAGAACCCGGCTTACAGACCGTCTGGCATTTAATCGGCGCTCGGCGGCATTTCCATATTTTGTGCTTGCACGCTTCCCCGCACACTACTAATACTTGCCGCATTCGGACAGGCAATCGACGGTGATCGCAGTTCGCCGCAGTAGCTTTGCGGCCGCCGCTCGGGTTGCGTCAATTCGGCAAAGTAGAACATTACAGGAACTGCTGCCTCGCGATAGATTTACGCCGTGCTTTTTCGCCGAGGTCATCGCAGCATAAGAGCTGGCCGAAGCGGAATATCTGGAACCAGCGATTTTTTATTGCAAAAGGTATTGACGCCCCACGGCATCCCGTGATACCCCATATACACCCATGGGCGAACACCATCGTTCTGGGGGGAACTCGATGGTGTAGCTACCGGGCCCGCCCCTTGCCGGACGCCTGTGGGGGAGCGTTGGGGGAAGCAAGTGGAATTGTTCCTTTCCACTTATGTGAACAAGGTCGACCGCAAGGGGCGAGTTTCAGTGCCGGCGACCTTTCGCTCCACCCTCGCAACCCACCGCCACCCCACTATCGTCATTGCTTTTCCGTCGATGCGGCTGCCTGCGGTCGAATGCACCGGCAGCGACCGCATGGAGGACATGCAGGAGCGCATCGAGACGCTCGAGCAATTCTCCGAAGAGCAGGAAAACTTGTCGCAAATGTTCGCCGACTCGCACCCGCTGACGATCGACGGCGAGGGCCGCGTCATCCTGCCGGAGCGGCTCAAGGAGCACGCCGGGATCGCCGGCGAAGTGGCGTTCGTCGGGCTGGGCGCGATGTTCCAGCTGTGGGACCCGGGCCGCTACGAGGAGCA
>DATEKP010000083.1:0-3592 GCA_035277405.1 Allostellaceae bacterium
TCCGGACAAGCGTCCGTGCGTCCTTCGAGACGCCCGCTGCGCGGGCTCCTCAGGATGAGGCTTTTCTTATTGCCATCAAAGAGGTGCCTCATCCTGAGGAGCGCCCCCACGGGTCCGCGCTCCGCGCGGCCCGAGGACAGGCTCCGGGCGCGTCTCGAAGGACGCAGAACGGTCCGGCAGCGCTCTCGTTGCGGGGGTCGCGACCTGACGCAAAGGTCCCGCGAAAGCGGTGTCCGGGCCGCAGCACGTCGCTTGCCCCGGATTGCCGCTTCCGCGGGAACGACGGGAGCTGCCTACAGCACCGCCAGCACGTTTTCGGGCGGGCGGCCGAGCGCGGCCTTGTCGCCGGAGACGACGATCGGCCGCTCGACGAGGATCGGGTTCCGGACCATCGCCTCGATCAGCGCCGCCTCCGACAGCGCCGCCGGGTCGATCCCGGCCGCCGCCGCCTCCTTCTTCCGCAGCAGCGCCTTGGCCGGCAACTTGAGCTGGCCGAGCAATTTCTTGAGTTGGGCCGCGGTGTAGGGCGTCTTCAGGTATTCGACGATCTCGGGTTCGATGCCCTTGTCGCGCAGCATCGCCAGCGTCTTGCGCGAGGTGTTGCAGCGCGGGTTGTGGTAGATGCGCACCGGCATTGCGTTTGCCTCATCGGATGGTCGCGCCCGACGGGGTAAGCTCTGAAGCGACGCAACGCAAGAGGCGGGAGGACGGGTGCGAACGTTGACGGCGGCCGGCGGCACGGCCGGGCAGACCTCGGTCGAGGGCCGCGGCTCCTGGATCGTGGCATTGACCGCGGTCGGCATCTACACAGTGTCGTACGGCGCACCCTATATCGCGGTCGTCGGGCTGAAGTCGATCGCCGGCGAGATGGGCGGGGCGCGCTCGGTCCCGGCGCTCGCTTATTCGTTGGCCTGGCTCGGCGCGGCGACCGGCGGGGTCGGCATGGGCTGGCTCGCCGAGCGGACCGGCGTGCGGTGGACCGTGATCGGCGGCGCGCTGATGATCGCCGCCGGGCTGGCGATATCGAGCCTCGGCGGCGCGGCGGCGCTCTATGTCGGGCACGGCCTGTTTATCGGGTTGCTCGGCAACGCCGGCATCAACGCGCCGCTCTACGTGTATGTCAGCCGCTGGTTCGACCGGCGGCGCGGCACCGCGATCGCGCTGATCTCGTCCGGCACCTACCTCGCCGGCGCGCTGTGGGCGCCGTTGTTCGAGCATGCCATCGCGTCCATCGGCTGGCGCCACACGATGCTGTTCTACGCCGCCTTCGAAGTCGCCGTGATCCTGCCGGCGGCCGCAATCGTGTTCGGCCCGGCGCCGGACGTCAGCGACGCGGCCGCGGCGGCGGGGCCGGCGCGCGGCGCCAGGGTGCTCGGATTGCGGCCCCGCACGGTGCAGGTGTTGCTGTGCGTCGCCGGGTTTCTGTGCTGCGTGCCGATGGCGATGCCGCAAGGGCATCTGGTGGCCTTTTGCAGCGATCTCGGGATCCCGGCGAGCCACGGCGCCGCGATGCTGTCGCTGGCGCTCGGCTGCGCCTTCCTGAGCCGGCAGTTCTGGGGTGCGGTGACCGACCGCATCGGCGGGCTGCGCACGGTGTTGGCCGGCTCGGTGTGCCAGGTCACGGCGATGATCGGGTTTCTGTTGACCCAGGATGAGGCCGGGCTGTTCGCCGTCGCCGGGTGGTTCGGCCTCGGCTTCAGCGGCATCATCCCGGCCTATGTCGTCGCGGTGCGCGACCTCTACCCGGCGTCGGAAGCGGGCTGGCGGGTGCCGACCGTGCTGTTGTTCAGCGGTTCGGGCATGGCGGCAGGCGGCTGGCTCGCCGGCGCAATCTACGACTATGCCGGGTTTTACGCGGCGGCGTTCGGCGCCGGCATCGCGTTCAACCTCGTCCATATCGCGATCGTCGGCTCCCTGGTGTGGCGCCGCCAGCGTATCGCCGCCCCCGCCCTTGCCGTCGCGCCGAACAGCGGCGACTGACCCCTCGCCGCGCTCGCGCCGGCGGCCCCGCCGTGCTATGCCGCCCTGACGCAGAACAGAGAGGGCCAGCATGATCCACCATCTGTCGATCGCCGCGCGCGACCCCCAGCGCGCCGCCGAAGTCTTGGCCGAATTGATGGGCGGTACCGCCGTGCCGTTCCCGCCCAACCCCGGCAGCTTCTTCGCGTTGCAGCTCGACGACAACGGCTCGGGGGTCGAGGTCTACCCGGCCGGCACGACGCTCGAGCCGAACGGCGAAGTCGGCGGCAGCTTTGTCAAGCATGAGGAGGCGCGGCGCGGTTACGGCTCGACGCATTTCGCGCTCAGCGTCAAGACCGACGCGGCCGAGGTCGAAAAGATCGCGGCGCGCGCCGGCTGGCACTGCTTTACGTGCAACCGCGGGCCATTCCACGTCATCGAGGTGTGGGTCGAAAACCGCACGATGGTCGAGATCCTGCCGCCCGAATTCGCCCGCGAATATCTCGCCTTCACCCGTCCCGACAAGGTCTTGACGGCAATGCAGGCGGCGGCGACCGCCGCCGGCCGCCACGCCCGGAACCCCGTCCCGGCGTAACGCAGGCAGGATCCTGAACCACTCGTCATACCGGCGAAGGCCGGTATCCACGGCGGGAGTGGACCCGGCCTGCGCCGGGGTGACGAGATGAGCAAGGGGCGACGTTCAGGTTCCCGCTTGCGCGGGAATGACGACGCCATATGCCTTTGTGCCCGCGAGCGTTACAATCGGGGCGATCGGGCGCGCGGCGGGGCCAGCGGATGAGCGGGGCCGGGGAAACGTCTATCGAACCGGCGGCGTGGACCGCAGGTGAGAATGTTGGCGCGCCGGCGAGCGGCGCGCCGCGCCGCCGGCTGTTCGGAAAATACGCGCTGCTGCTGGTTGCGCTGGTCGGCGCCGCGCTGCTCGTCACCAGCGGCTTCGACTTCTGGTTCTCCTATCAGGAGAACAAGGCGGCGCTGATCCGCGTGCAGCAGGAAAAGGCCGAGGCCGCCGCCGCCCGCATCGAGGAGTTCGTCGGCGAGATCCAGCGTCAGATCGGCTGGACGACGCACGCGCAATGGGCGTCGGCGCCGCTCGACCAGCGGCTGCAGGATTTCTCCCGCCTGTTGCGCCAGGTGCCGCCGATCACCGAACTCTCCGAGCTCGACGGCCAGGGGCGCGAGCAGCTCAAGGTCTCGCGGCTGGCGATGAACGCGATCGGCAGCGGCGCCGATCTGTCGCAGACCCCCGCCTTCCGCGAGGCCAAGGCGCACCGCGTCTGGTTCAGCCCGGTCTATTTCCGCAAGCAATCCGAGCCGTACATGACGCTGGCGATCGCGCGCGACGGCCGCACCGCCGGCGTCACGGTCGCCGAGATCAACCTGAAGCTGATCTGGGACGTCGTCATCGCATTGAAGATCGGCCAGGGCGGCTATGCCTATGTCGTTGATGGACGCGGCCGGCTGATTGCCCACCCCGACATCAGCCTCGTCTTGCGCGACACCGACCTGTCGAGCAGGCCGCAGGTCGCCGCCGCGCTGCACCCGCAGGCGGGCGCCCCGGCGGTGACGGTGGCGAGGAACGTCGCCGCCGCCTCGGTGCTGACCGCGCACGCCG
>DATEKP010000084.1:0-6112 GCA_035277405.1 Allostellaceae bacterium
CCGAGCCGCGCCATTGCAGCCCCTATTCGCCGTCGAGCCGGCTGTGGCTCGATTATCTCTATCTCGACGTGACGCGGGTGCCGGGCTACGCCGGCGAGGCGGCCCAGCCGGCAGCGGCCCGCGCACCACTCGTCGATTACGCCGCGGTGGCGGCGCTGAAGCGCCCGCTGCTGGAGGCGGCGTTCCGCCGCTTCCGCGGTGCGGATCGCCTGCTCGCTGCCGAATTTCGCGCCTTTCGTGAGGCGGGCGGCGCGGCCCTGGCGGATTTCGCCACGTTCGAGGCCCTGCACGAGCATTTCCTGGCGGCAGGGCAGGGGTTCGCCTGGCACGGATGGCCGACGCCGCTGCGCGCCTCGCGTTCGCCTGAGGTCGCCGAATTCGCCCGCGCACAGTCGGAGCGGGTCGAATTCTTTCAATTCCTGCAATGGCAGGCCGATCGGCAGCTTGGGGAAGCCGCGGCTGCGGCGCGCGCAGCCGGCATGGCGATCGGCCTTTATCGCGACCTCGCGGTCGGCGTCAATCCGAACGGCGCCGAGGCCTGGGCTGACCCCGAGCTGGTGGTGCCCGGTGCCGCGATCGGCGCGCCGCCCGACGCGCTGAGCCGGCGCGGCCAGGATTGGGGGCTGGCGCCGGTCAGCCCGCTGGCGCTGCGGCGGCGCGGCTTCGCCCCGTTCATCGCGGCGTTGCGCGCCAACATGCGGCACGCCGGCATTCTGCGCATCGACCATGTCATGGGGTTGCAGCGGCTTTATTGGGTGCCGAGCGGCTGCCCGGCCACTGCCGGCGCCTATGTCAACTACCCGTTCCGCGACCTCTTGCGGCTGCTTGCGCTGGAGAGCCGGCGGCATGGCTGCGCCGTGATCGGCGAGGACCTCGGCACCGTGCCGGACGGGTTCCGCGAGACGATGCAGCGCGCGGGCGTGCTATCCTACCGCATCTTCGGCTTCGAGCGCCGCGGCGACGGCAGCTTCGCGCCGCCGGGCGATTACCCGCCGCTGGCGGCCGCCGCCGCGGCGACGCACGACCTCGCGACGTTGAAGGGCTTCTGGCTCGGCTGCGACATCGCCTGGCGGCGGCGGCTCGGCCTTTATCCCGACGCCGCCGCCGAGGCCGGCGAGATCGACGGCCGCCGGCGCGACCGGCACTTGCTGCTGCAGGTCTTGGCCGGGGAGGGCTTATTGCCGCCCGAACGGTTCGGCGAATTTCTGGCGGCCGACGGTACGCCGGTGTGGAGCGCCGAATTGGGCGAGGCGATCCACGCCTATCTGGCGCGCAGCCGCGCCCGCCTCGTGCTGGTGCAATTGGAAGACATCGCCGGCGAATGCGAGCAGGCCAACCTGCCCGGCACGATCGACGGCCACCCGAACTGGCGGCGGCGATTGTCAGCGCCGCTCGCCGAATTATTGACCGGCCCGGCGATGGCGCGGCTCGCCGCGCGGCTCGCCGAAGAGCGCCGCCGAGCGGCGGCGGCCTGAGTTTGCTTCGGCGCTGCGCGCCTCGCAATGACGCCCCTTTTCTGTTGTCATTGCGAGCGACAGCGAAGCAATCCCGGTGACCCATGAACGCGAGCAACCCCGCCCGGTTTCATTGCCGGCTCGGCGCCAACCAGCCGGCCGACAGCCCGACCGCGCGCCGACTTGTCGAGATGGCGGCGGCGATCGGCGAAGAGACGGCGGGCGAATTCCGCCTCGATGTCTTTCCCGAAAGCCGCCTCGGCCCCGATCCGCAGATGTTCGCCGATTTGCGCGCCGGCAGGCTCGAATTCTACATGTCGGGCGCATTGCTCGGCGATGTCGCGCCGACCAGCGCATTGCCGCTGCTGCCGTTCGCGTTCAGTGACAGCGGGGCGGTGTTCGCCGCGCTCGACGGCGCGCTCGGCGATATCATCCGCGGCGAACTGGCCGCTGCGGGCCTCTTCGCGTTCCCGCGCGCCTGGCAGAACGGCTTTCATCACATCACGACCAGCACCAGGCCGATCGAAACCGCGGCGGATTTCGCCGGGCTCAGGGTCCGCACCCCCGGCGGCGCGTTCGCCGCCGATTTCTTCCGCGCGCTCGGCGCCGAACCCGGCATGGTGCCGTTCAGCGGCCTCTACGACGCGCTGCGCGACAAAAGCTTCGACGGGCAGAGCGATCCGCTCGGCGTCGTGCAGTCGCTGCGGCTCTACGAGGTGCAGCGCTACCTCAGCCTGACCGCGCATTGGTGGACCGGGTTCACGCTGCTCGCCAACGCCGCGGCGTGGCAGCGCCTGCCGGGCGGGATGCGCGATGTCGTGCTGCGCAACGCGGACAAATACGCGCTGTTGCAGCGCGCCGACATCGAGGCGGTCAACGCCGCCGGCGCCGAGCGGCTCGCCGGCCTCGGGATGGCGGTCAACCATGCCGATACCGCCTCGATCCGCGCCCGGCTCGGCGATTTCTACGCACGCTGGCGTCCGCGCTTCGACCCGGCTGCGTGGAAGCTTATGCCGGGATGAGCATGCCAGCCATGACCAATGGGCGTGAACCTTGTATTTACAAATCAACCTGTACTTGTTGTAGACGCTGTGTGCGCGCGCGAGCGAAAAGGGGCGAATGGCCAGGATCATCGTGATCGACGACGAGCCGGGCATGCGCCGCACCACCCGCCGCGCATTGCAGCGCGCCGGCCATGCGGTCGCGGTCTTCGCCAACGGCGCCGCTGCCGTCGCGCATCTCGAACAGGAGCCGGCCGACCTGTTGATCACCGATATCTTCATGCCCGAGATGGAAGGGCTGGAGACGATCGGCAAAGTACGCGCGCTCAATCCCAAGATGCCGATCATCGCAATGTCTGGGGTGTCGTTCGAGGGCGGCGACTACCTGCGCATCGCCGAGAAATTCGGCGCCGTCGCGAGCCTCAGAAAACCCTTCCGCTTGGAAGAGCTGGTGGATGTCGTCGAGCGCCTGTTGGCCGAAGCCGAGAGCGGCTGAGTGGCGGGCAGTGCCGCCTGCTGAAAGGTGGCCGCTCGCCTTGCTTTCGCTACCCAGTCGGTCGATATCAGTCACTGAATCGCGAAACGAATAGGCGCGCGCTATGAAATCGCCCCTGAAATACACCGCGGTGTTCGAGCCCGCCGAAGAAGGCGGTTATGTTGTCACCTTTCCGGCGATTCCCGGTCTGGCCACCCAGGGCGAAACGCTCGAGGAGGCGCGCGAGATGGCGGCGGATTGCCTGCACGCCTATCTCGAATCATTGCGGATCGATGGGCAGCCGTTGCCCTACGAGGCACCGGAAGGGCTGATCACCGAAAGGCTGGCGGTTACTCTCGCGAGTCCATCACCAGTCTGCCGTCGGTCAACGCTGCGCGGTTGATCCGGGCATTGCAGCGCGCTGGGTTTTTCGTTCACCACACCAGTGGCAGCCATTACGTCTTGAAGCACCCCGAACGGCCGACGACGCGCATCGTTGTTCCGTATCACGGCAGCGTCGATATCAAGCGCGCCATCCTGCGCTCGATTTTGCGGCAGGCCGAGCTTACGGCAGACGACTTCGCGAGGCTGCTCCGGTGACGATTCTGCGGCAATGCACTTTCGGCGTCGTCTGCGAAGCGCGCGCAAGGGGGAATCCAGTGGCAAACAGCGAGCGGCTGCCTCTGGACCCCCGCTTTCGCGGGGGTGACGGAAGGCGATCACGTTTGAGCGGATACGGGAGTCCGGGGCCGCAATAACTTTACTGGCCGGGTTTCCACCGATCTTCTGGGCTATTGATTAAGCGTCGCCCATCCGGAGCGCGGCGATGAAGGCGGATTGCGGGATTTCGACCTGGCCGTATTGGCGCATCCGCTTTTTGCCTTCCTTCTGCTTTTCGAGGAGCTTGCGTTTCCTCGTAACATCGCCGCCGTAGCATTTGGCGAGAACGTCCTTGCGCAGGGCCTTGACGGTCTCGCGGGCGATGACGCGGCCGCCGATCGCCGCCTGGATCGCGACCTGGAAGAGCTGGCGCGGGATCAATTCCTTGAGGCGTTCGCATAAGGCGCGGCCGCGGCGGCCGGCCTGCCCGCGATGGACGATGACCGACAGCGCATCGACCGGTTCGCCGTTGATCAGAATGCTCATCAAGACGAGGTCGCCCTCGGCGTAGCCGTCGAGCTGGTAATCGAAGCTGGCATAGCCGCGGCTCACCGATTTCAGCCGATCATAGAAATCAAACACCACCTCGTTGAGCGGCAGGCGATAGACCACCATCGCGCGGCTGCCGGCATAGGTCAGGTCCTGCTGCACGCCGCGCCGCTCCTCGCACAATGCCAGCACCGGGCCGAGATAGGCGTCGGGGACGAAGATCGTCGCCTTGATCCACGGTTCCTCGATGTGGTCGATCCGCACCGGATCGGGCATGTCGGCCGGGTTGTGCAGGTCGAGGACGCGGCCGTTGGTCTGGTGCACGCGGTAGACGACCGAGGGGGCGGTGGTGATCAGGTCGAGGTCGAACTCGCGCGTGAGGCGCTCCTGGATGATTTCCAGGTGCAGCAGGCCGAGAAACCCGCAGCGGAAGCCGAAACCGAGCGCCGCCGAGGTCTCCGGCTCGTAGAGAAAGCTCGCGTCGTTGAGGCGCAATTTGGCGAGGCTGTCGCGCAGGCGCTCGTAATCGGCCGAATCGGTCGGAAAGAGACCGCAAAACACGACCGGCTGCACCGGCTGGAAGCCGGGCAGGGGGTCGGCCGCCGGGCGGCGGTCCTCGGTGATCGTGTCGCCGACCCGGCAATCGGCGACGGTTTTGATGCCGGCGGTGATGAAGCCGATCTCCCCCGGGCCGAGCTCGGGGACGGCGACGCCCTTCGGGGTGAAGACGCCGACCCGCTCGACCTGGTGCGCCGCCCCGGTTGCCATCAGCCGGATTTTCTGCCCGGCGGCGAGCCTGCCGTCCTTGACCCGCACCAGGATCACGACGCCGAGATAAGGGTCGTACCAGCTGTCGACCAGCAAGGCCTTGAGCGGCGCCGCGAGATCGCCGGCGGGCGGCGGCAGGCGTTTCACTAGCGCTTCGAGCACGTCCTCGATGCCGAGGCCGGTCTTGGCGGAAATCAGCAGGGCGTCGGCCGCGTCGAGGCCGATCACGTCCTCGATCTGCGTTCGGACCCGGTCGGGTTCGGCCGCCGGCAGGTCGATCTTGTTCAAGACCGGCACGATCTCGTGCCCGGCCGCGACCGCCTGGTAGACATTGGCCAGGGTCTGCGCCTCGACCCCCTGGCTCGCATCGACGACCAAAAGCGAACCTTCGCAGGCGGCCAGGGAGCGGCTGACCTCGTACGAGAAATCTACGTGGCCCGGCGTGTCCATCAGATTGAGGACGTAGCTTTCGCCGTCGCGCGCCGTGTAATCGAGGCGCACGGTCTGCGCCTTGATTGTGATGCCGCGCTCGCGCTCAAGCTCCATCGTGTCGAGCACCTGCTCGCGCATCTCGCGGTCGGCGAGCCCGCCGGTGGCCTGGATCAGCCGGTCGGCGAGGGTCGATTTGCCGTGGTCGATATGCGCGATGATCGCGAAATTGCGGATCTGGCTGAGCGGCGTCATTGCGGCGGAACATAAGGACGGCCCCGCCGCGGATCAACGCGGCTTGCCGCCGGTGCTACAGGTCCGCCGCTTCGATACCCAGCGCGCGCGCCGCAGCCGGCATGCGGCCGTCGTAACTGGCCAGCTGTACCGGGTCGCTTTCGGAATTCAGAAATACAGCCGTCGCCAGATGCAGAGCATCCAGCGTGCGCACCGACACCGGGAAGGGCTGCAGCGCGCGACGCAGGGCAAGCGCCGACATTTCGGTCATATCGATCTTATCGAGCAGTCCGACGATTTCGGTTCGATTCATATGTTGCGACCGCGCGAGCGCCCTGTTCCAAACCTCGTATTCCAGCAACCGGCTGGACACGAGGGTACGGTTCCAGAGTGTCGCGCTGGGCTGTCGGTCTTCAGCGAACAGCTGGCCGAGAACCACCGAGCTGTCTAGGTAGATCACCAACGGTCTTCACGGTCCCGATCGAGGTCGGCTAAGAGCTGCTCCAGTGTGTATCCGGGGATCGGGTTGCGCGGCGGTAACCGCCTTTCGGGATTTTTGGCCGGTGTGATCCAGCCTTCCTGGATGCCGCGCGCGAGGACCG
>DATEKP010000085.1:0-8549 GCA_035277405.1 Allostellaceae bacterium
CTGACCCGGCTGCTGGTCGAGGGCGGCGGCGGGCTTGCCGCGGCGCTGCTGCGGCAGGGGCTGGTCGATCGCCTCGCCTGGTTTCACGCGCCGCTGCTGCTCGGCGGCGACGGCATCGCGGCCGTCGCCGCCCTCGGCCTCGATCGCCTGGCCGACGCGCCCGGCTTCGAACGCCTCTCTGCCGCCTCTGCCGGCGACGATCTCTACGCGACGTTCCGCGCGCGCGCGCCGCGGCAAAACTGACCGGTCAGATGTTGCCGCAGTGGCGGTCGAGGACGGCGGAGACTTCGACGCCGCCGACCGTCTGGTTGGGCGAAAAAATCTGTCCCGGGCGGACCGCCAGAGACATGCCGTTGGTGAAATCGAGCCGGCTCGGCGCGGTCGCGGCCCAAGCGCCGCCGCTCCCGCGCGCAAAGGCGCCGCACGCGACGGAATCGTCCGGGTCGGTCATGCTGACCTGCGCGTTCACCGGACCGGCCGCGATGCCGGTCAGCAGCAGCGCCGCGGCGCCGAGCAGCGGCAGGCGGGAGGAATGAAGGCTTCTTCGCATCGCACGCTCCTTTCGAACCGGTTCCCTCCCGCTGCAAAACGCCGGCCGGCGGCGAATGGTGCCGCGGTCGGCGCCGCGCCATGCGCGAAACGCGCTGGCCAAGCGGCGGGACGGCCCCTAGCTTAGGGCGATGTTCACCGGGATCATCACCGATGTCGGCCATGTCGCGCGGCTGCGCCGCGGCGCCGGCGAAGGCGGCGGCATGACCGCGACGATCGCCAACGCCTACGACACGACGGAGATCGCGCTCGGCGCCTCGATCGCCTGCTCGGGCGTGTGTCTGACCGTCGTCGCGATCGAGGCCGGCGCGTTTACGGTCGAGGCGTCGGCCGAAACGCTGGCGCGCTCGACCTTGGGCGACTGGGCCGAGGGCACCCCGGTCAACCTCGAGCGCGCGCTCAGGGTCGGCGACGAGCTTGGCGGCCACATCGTGTCGGGCCATGTCGATGGGGTGGCGCGGCTGGTCGAGCACCGGCCGGAAGGCGAATCGGTGCGTTTCGTCATCGCGGCGCCGGCGGCGCTGATGCCCTATATCGCCAGCAAGGGATCGGTCGCGCTCGACGGCGTCAGCCTGACCGTCAACGAAGTCGCCGTCGATCGTTTCGGCGTCAATATCATCCCCTATACGCTGTCCCACACGAGCTTCGGCGACGCCCTGCCGGGGCGTTGCATGAACCTGGAAATCGACCCGCTGGCGCGCTACGTCGCCCGTCTGCTGGCGGCGCGCGCCGACAACCCGGAACGGAATTCGCGATGACCCGCCCGCCGCATCTGCTGCTCGTCGAGGCAGTGTTTTACGAGCATATCGCCGCCGATCTGCGGCGCGGCGCCGAGGCGGCGGTCGCCGCCGCCGGCGCCACCTGCGAGATCGTCTCGGTGCCCGGCTCGTTCGAGGTCGCGCCGGCGGTCGCGCTCGCCGCGCGCAGCAGCGAGCGCTTCGACGGATTTGTCGCGCTCGGCTGCGTCATTCGCGGCGAGACGACGCATTACGACCATATCTGCGCGGAAACCGCGCGCGCCTTGCAGGAGCTGGCGACGCGCGATGGGCTGGCCTTGGGGTTCGGCATCCTGACCTGCGAAAATGAGGCGCAGGCGCTGGTGCGTGCCTCGCCGGATACGGCGCAAGGCGGACGCGACCAGGGCGGCCGGGCGGTGCGGGCCTGCCTCGCGCTGGTCGAGCTGGGCCGCCGCTTTCAAGGCGAGGCGCGGTGACGACGGCCGACACGACCGACGGTCCGTCGCACCATGGCGGCTCAGCACGGCGCCGCAGCATCGCCCGGCTCGCCGCGGTGCAGGCGCTCTATCAGCTGGAACTGAACCCGGGCCTCGGGGCCGAGGGGGTGATCCGCGAATTCGTCCGTCACCGCCTCGGCCGCGAAATCGACGGCGAGATTTACGGCGAAGCGGACGCGCCGCTGTTCGCCGAGATCGTGCGCGGCGTCGCGGCCGATCGCGAGCGGCTCGACGAGACGATCTCCGCCGCGCTCAGCGAGGAGTGGCCGCTGGCGCGGTTGGAAACGCTGCTGCGGCTGATCCTCGAAGCGGGCGGCTACGAGCTGGTGCACCGGCCCGACATCCCGCCACGCGTCGCGATCAGCGAATATGTCGCGATCGCCCACGCCTTCTTCAGCGGCAAGGAGCCGGGCCTCGCCAACGGCGTGCTGAACCGCCTTGCCCACACCCTGCGCGGCGCCGATTTGTAGCGGCGCGATGAGCTGAGGAATGGCTGCCCACTCCGGCATCGGAGACGCGCCGAGGAGGCGCGAAGACCGGCGCTTTCTGACCGGCCAGGGCGGCTATCTCGACGACCTCCGGTTCGAGGGGTTGGCGCACGCGGTCGTGCTGCGCTCGCCGCACGCGCATGCCCGCATCGAGCGGATCGACGCCGCCGCGGCGCGCGCCCTGTGCGGCGTGGGGGCAGTGCTGACAGCCGGCGAGGCGGCGGCCGACGGAATCAAACCAATTGACCCTTCGCCCGACGCCAACGTCCACACCGGCGAGCGCTTCCAGTTCATGCGGCAGCCGGTGCTGGCAGACGGCAGGGTGCGCTATGTCGGCGAGCCGGTGGCGCTGATCGTCGCCGAGAGCCACGCGCTGGCGCTCGATGCCGCCGAGCGGATCGCGGTCGATTACGCGCCACTCCCGGCGGTGCCGACGATCGCGGCGGCGCGCGCGCCCGGCATGCCCGAGCTGGCGTCCGAGGCGCCGGGCAATCTGTGCCTCGAATGGCAGACTGGCGCCGCCGCGGCCGTCGATGCGGCACTCGCCGCCGCGGCGCATGTCGTGACCGTCGTTATCGACAATCATCGCGTCGTCACCAACCCTATCGAACCGCGCGGCATCGTCGCATCCTACGACCCGGTGAGCGGCCGCTATACCGCCTACGTTTCGGCGCAGAGCATCCACGCGACGCGCGACCGCGCCGCCAGCGCGCTCGGGGTCGCGCCGGAGCAAATACGCTTCGTTGCGCCCGATGTCGGCGGCGGGTTCGGCGCCAAGAACTTCATCTACCCCGAGCACGTGCTGCTGCCGTGGGCGGCGCGGCGGGTTGGGAGGCCGGTCAAATGGATCGCCGGCCGCGACGAAATCTTTGTGGCCGACCACCAGGGGCGCGGCCACACCGCCGAGGCGACGTTGGCGCTGGACGCGGACGGCAGTTTTCTGGCGCTGCGCGTCGAGAGCATCGCCGATCTCGGCGCCTATCTGGCGGGCGGCGCCGGCGTGCAGACGTTCCAATACGCCTTTCTGCCCGGCACGGTCTACCGCATCCCGGCGATCCATTTGCGCATCGCCGCGGTCTTCACCAACACCGCACCGATCGGTGTGCTGCGCGGCCCCGGCTATGGCGAGGCCAACAACATCATCGAGCGGCTGATCGATGAGGCGGCGTGGCAATGCGGCTTCGACCGCGCTGAACTGCGCCGCAGGAACCTGGTCCCGGCATCGGCGATGCCGTTCGTCAACGCGCTCGGCAACGCGATCGACAGCGGCGCCTTTCCCGAGACCTTCGACAAGGCGCTCGCCGCCGCCGATGTCGCCGGATTTGCGGCGCGGCGACGCGCCGGCGAGGCGCGCGGATTGCTGCGCGGCCTCGGCTTTGCCTATCACGTCAAGGGCACCGGCGGCGCGCCGACCGAGAACGTCGATGTACGTTTCGAGGCAGATGGAACGGTCGCGCTGATCACCGGCACACAGACGATCGGCCAGGGGCACGAGACGACGTTTCCGCAAATCCTCGCCGACCGGCTCGGCATCCCCGACCGGCTGATCCGCCTGGTACAGGGCGACACCGACGCGATTCCGCTGGGCGGCGGCCACGGCAGCTCGCGCGCGACGTATATGGGCGGCACCGCGATTTGGCGCGCCGCCGAAGAGATCGTCGAGAAGGGCCGGCGGCTGGCGGCCGACATGCTGGAGGCGGCCGAGGCGGATATCGTCTTCGCCGACGGCGAATTTACCGTCGCCGGCACCGACCGCCGGGTTGCGCTATTCGCTGTCGCGGCGCGGGCGCGCGAGGCCGGCGCGCCGCTCGACACCTACCACGTCTGGACCCGCGAATGGATGACGTTCCCGAACGGCACTCATGTCGCCGAGGTCGAGATCGACCCCGAGACCGGCAGGGTCAGGCTCGTGCGCTACAGCGCGGTCGACGATTACGGGGTGCTGGTCAACCCGATGGTCGCTTCCGGGCAGGTGCACGGCGCGATCGCCCAGGGCGCCGGCCAGGCGCTGCTGGAGGGCGCGCATTACGACGCGGCAACCGGGCAGGTGCTTACCGGCTCGCTGATGGATTACGCATTGCCGCGCGCCGACGACCTGCCCCCCTTCGCGCTCGCCTTCAACCCGACGCGCTGCACGACCAATCCATTGGGCGTCAAGGGCTGCGGCGAGGCCGGCGCGGTCGCCGCCTTCCCGGCGATCGGCAACGCGATCCGCGATGCGCTGGCGGCAAAGGGCGCCGGCGATTTCACCGGCCCGGCGACGCCCGAGCGCATCTGGCGCGCGCTGCGCTCCGGGTGAGCACTATCCGGCCGCGAGGCGGCGGCGCTCCTGCCGCGCCATCAGCCAGGCGGCGACTGCCACCAGCAGACAGACGACGCCGAGAAATACGGTCGCCAGCGCGTTGATCTCCGGGGTCACGCCGATGCGCACGCTCGAATAGACCGCCATCGGCAGGGTCGTCGCCGAGGGGCCGGAGACGAAGCTGGCGACGACCAGATCGTCGAGCGACATCGTGAAGGCGAGCAGCCAGCCCGCGACCAGCGCTGGGCTGATCCCCGGCAAGGTGATGCGCCACAACACCGCGAATGGCCGCGCCCCGAGATCGAGCGCGGCCTCTTCGAGGCTGCGGTCGAAACCGGCCAATTGCGCCCGCACCAGCACCGCGACAAAACAGGCGGTGAAGGTCGCGTGCGCGATCGTCACGGTCAGGACGCCGCGCCCGGCCGGCCAGCCGACCCAGCTTTGCGCCGCGACAAACAGCAGTAGCAATGACAGGCCGAGGATGACCTCGGGCACGACGAGCGGCGCCATCAGCATGAAGCCGAACAGGAGCCGCCCGCGAAACCGCGCGAAGCGGTTCATCGCCAGCCCGGCGCAGGTCCCGATGACCAGCGCCGCACTCGCCGCCATGACGGCGATTTCGAGGCTGGTCAGCGCTGCGTCGCGGAACTTGTCGTCATGCAGCAGCTCGCCGTACCAGCGGGTCGAGAACCCGGCCCAGATCGTCACCAGCCGCGACCCGTTGAACGAATAGGCGACCAGCACCGCGATCGGCAGGTAGAGAAAGGCAAAGCCGAGCGCCAGCGCAGCGAGGCGAACGGCTCCGGCCCTCATGCCGTTCCCGTCCGCGCGAGGTAGCGCTGCGCCAGCAGCAACGGCGCCGTCAGCAGCGCGACCATCGCGATTGCCACCGCCGCGGCGGCCGGCCAGTCGACGTTGTCGAAGAACTCCTGCCACAACAGCTTGCCGACCATCAGCGTGTTGGGGCCGCCCAGCAGGTCGGGGATCACGAACTCGCCGACCGCCGGGATGAAGACGAGCAGGGCGCCGGCGGCGATCCCCGGCAGGGTCAGCGGCAGGATCACGCCCGTGAAGGCGCGCCACGGCTGCGCGCCGAGATCATAGGCTGCTTCGACGAGGGTTTGGTCGAGCCGTGCCAGGCTGCCGTAGAGCGGCAGGATCATGAACGGCAGGTACGAATAGACGAGGCCGAGCTCGACCGAGAAGGCGTTGTAGAGCAAGGGCAGCGGCTCATCGACCAGCCCGAGCGCGATGAGCGCGCGGTTGATCAGGCCGCTCGGCTGCAGCAGCGCGATCCAGGCGTAGACGCGGATCAGAAAGCTCGTCCAGAACGGCAGCATGACGAGAAACAGCAGCACATGCCGCCAGACGCCGGGGGCGCGGGCGATCGCGAACGCGACCGGATAGCCGATCGCGAGGCAAAGCAAGGTCGCCAGCGCGGCGTTGCCGAGCGAGTTGACGTAGACGCGCAGGCACCCATCCGCCAGCTGGCGGTAGTTGGCGAGCGTCGCGTCGATGTGCAGCCCGGCCGGCGCGGCGCTGACGAGCGGCGCGAAGGGCGGGATGCGGTCGGCGCTCTCGGCGAAGCTGATCGCCAGCACAAAGACGAGCGGCAGCAGAAAAAACACCGCGAGCCACAGAAACGGCAGCCCGATCAGCGCCCGCCGCAGCCACCCGCCGACGCCGGTCATACCAAAGCCGACAGCAAACCGCCGAGCGCGCGACTAATCTCCGCATTCCCGGCCAAAGCCGGGACCCACCCATCCACTGGCGCGGACGCGGATAAGTAAATCCCGGCTTTCACGGGACCTTTGCGAAACCGGTTTCGGGCGCGACAAATCGGGCTGCAATGCTTGTCGAGCGTCCTTCGAGACGCGCCCTTCGGGCGCTCCTCGGGATGAGACAAGTCGTTGGTGGCATTACGAAAAGGCCTCATCCTGAGCGACTGTCTTGGCGGTCAAGCGGGTTGCCATGGTTTGCGGTCTCGCAGGATGGCGTTGAGGATGACGAGGAGCTTGCGCATGCAGGCGACGAGCGCCTGTTTGCCGGTTTTGCCGGCGGCGCGGAGTTTCTTGTAATGGGGGGCTATCAGCGGATTGGCGCGGCTGGCGACAAGAGCGGCCATGTAGAGGGCGGCACGCACGGCGGGGCGGCCGCCGGCAATGGCACGGCGGCCGCGCCATGTGCCGCTGTCGCGGTTGATCGGGGCGACGCCGACCAGCGCGGCGATCTTGCGGCGGGTAAGCCGGCCGAGTTCGGGCAGCTCGGCGACCAGGGTGCGCACGGTGGCCGGTCCGATCCCGGGCACGCCGGCCAGGAGGTCGGCGTCGGCCTGCCAGAGCGGGCTGTTGCGGATCGCCTGGTCGATGTCGCCGTCGAGCTCGGACAACTCGCTCTGCAGCAGCGCCAGGTGCCGTTCGATGGCGCGGATGACACGGCGTTGGCTGGCTCTGCGGCGCCGGTTGCCCTCCGCCACGATCATCTCGATAACCTGGCGGCGGCGCGCCACCAGCTCGCCCAAAGCCTGCGCCTCGGCATCGGCGATCGGCCGCGCCGGCGGCCGGATCGCCTCGGCGAAATGCGCGATCGCCGCGGCATCGAGCCGGTCGGTTTTGGCCAATTTGCCGGTGGCGCGGGCGAAATCGTGGATCTGGCGCGGGTTGACCACCGCCAGCGGCAGATGCGCCGCGCCGAGCGCGCTGGCGACGACCGTTTCGTAACCGCCGGTCGCCTCCATCACGACCAGGGCTGGCGCGAGCGCCTGCAACCGCTCGACCAGCCCCGCCAAAGCTTCACCGTCGCGCGCGACGGCGAAGCTTTCACCGCTCGGCCGCAAATGCACATCGAGCCGATCCTTCGCTACGTCGATGCCGATAAAGTGCTGCATGTCCCGTCCTTGCGCATGCGGGCTCGCCTGGCGGCCCCGGCGACTGTTCGGGCTGATGCAACCGGCGGATGGGGCACCGCGCTCAGGAGCGGGCTTATCGGCCCGAGGAGCCATTGGGCTCCCATCCGCCACCGCGGCACCGATCTTACTCCGACGCCGCGATGAGCGAGAGATACAAGGAGCGCCCGAAGGGCGCGTCTCGAAGGACGCATAGCGCTTATCCGATTTCAAATTGAGACACTACCGCCCGCACGCCGTGGTGGCTCCTCACGCGCTCTGGCGCAATTCGGCGGCGCGCGCGAGATCGACCGAGACCAGCTGCGAGACGCCGCGCTCGGCCATCGTGACGCCGTAGAGCCGGTCCATCCGCGCCATCGTGACGCGGTGATGCGTGACAACCAGAAAGCGCGTGCCGGTCGTGTCGGCGATGTCGGCGACGAGCCGGCAGAAGCCGTCGACATTGGCGTCGTCGAGCGGCGCATCGACCTCGTCGAGCACGCAGACCGGCGCCGGATTGGTCAGGAACACCGCGAAGATCAGCGCGATCGCCGTCAGCGCCTGCTCGCCGCCGGACAGCAGCGACAGCGCCTGCGGCCGCTTGCCCGGCGGGCGGGCCATGATATCGAGGCCGGCGAGCAGCGGGTCGTCGTCGCCGACCCAGGCCAGTTCGGCCGTGCCGCCGCCGAACAGCCGCGCGAACAGCCTGCCGAAATGCTCGTTGAGGCTGGCGAAGGCCGTGGCAAGGCGGCGGCGGCCCTCCTCGTCGAGCGTGGAGATGCCGCGGCGCAGGCGGGCGATCGCCGCGGTCAGGTCGGTCCGCTCGCGGTCGAGACCGTCGCGGCGCTCCCCGGCCTCAATCGCCTCGCGCTCGGCCAGCAGGTTCACCGGCCCCATGCCGTCCCGTTCGCGAGTGAGGCGGTCGAGCCGATCCGCGAGGTCGCCGATGTCGACGGGCGTCTCGCCAGCGGCGCGAGCGAATTCCGCCAGGTCTTCGGGCGCCCGGCCGAGCCGTTCGGCAATCTCGGCGCGCAGCCGCGCCACCTCCGCCGCCGCCGCCTCGGAATGCGCCTGCAGTCCGGCGCGGCGTTC
>DATEKP010000086.1:0-16049 GCA_035277405.1 Allostellaceae bacterium
ATCCCGCCGCATGCCCTCGAACGCCTGCGCGGCCTGCGCGGCGCGGGCCGTCCCGGCGGCATCTTTACCTCGGATTTCTCGGTCAACGAGTTCCTGTTGGTGCGCAAGGCCGGGTTCGAGCCGATCGGGCTGTGCATCGGCTCGTGCATCTATCACGTCGGCATCCAGTACGGCAGCTGGAGCAAGAACCAGGAGCTGGAGGTCCTGTCGCAGGCGATGTACGAGGCGCGCGAGCTGGCTATGGCGCGCATGCGCGAGGAGGCGGCCGGCATGGGCGCCGACGGCATCGTCGGCGTCAAGCTGACCGTCAAGCGCCTCGAATGGGACGAGCACATCCTGGAATTCATGGCGATCGGCACCGGCGTCGTGCACGCCAAAGGGCATCCCGGCTTCAAGGGGCCGAAGGGCCAGCCCTTCACCTCAGACTTGAGCGGGCAGGATTTCTGGACCCTGCTGCATGCCGGCTACCGGCCGCTCGAAATGGTGATGGGGTCGTGCGTCTACCATGTCGCGCATCAGGGGATGATGCGCTCGATGCGCAACATCGGCCAGAACACCGAGCTGACCAATTTCTCGCAGGCGCTCTACGATGCGCGCGAGATCGCGATGGAGCGAATGCAGAACGAGGCGGCCGAAGTCGCCGCCGAGGGCGTCGTCGGCGTGGATCTGCACGAGGGTTCGCACAACTGGCAGCCGCACGTGATCGAGTTTTTCGCGGTCGGCACCGCCGTGACGCCGATCACCGCCGAACAGGACGCCGCCGCGATTCCCGACCCGCAGCTCGTGCTGTCGGTCAACACTTAAGCAGAGGAGGCCATGTCATGAGCGTCTTTGGACGGGTCGCCGACATTCTCCAGGCCAAGACCCACAAATTGTTGAACATCCTCGAGGACCCGAACGAGACCCTCGACCTGTCCTACGAGAAGATGATCGCCGGGCTGCAGGAGACGAAGCTGCATCTGGCCGATGTCGTCGCCCAGCAGAAGTCCCTGGAACGCCAGATTGCAGCGGCCGAGGCGGAGACGGGGAAGGCCGAGGACGACGCGCGCGTCGCGCTGCAGGCGAACCGCGAGGACCTCGCCAAAGCGGCGCTGGCGCACAAGCATTCGGCGTTGGAGAAGCTCCAATCGCTGAAACAGGCGCATGAAGCCGTCCTGCCGCAGGCGCAGAAGCTGCTCGATTACGAGAAGAAGCTCGAAGAGCGTATCGAAAGCTTCCGGCTGCAGAAGGAAGTCATGAAGACCAGCTATACCGCGGCGGCGGCGCAGGCCAAGGTGTCGCAATCGATGGCCGGCATCGGCACGAGCTTCAGCGGCGTCGGCGACACATTGCGGCGCGCGCAGGACAAGGTCGAAGGCATGCGCGCCAAGGCCGACGCGCTCGAAAGCCTGACCGAAGCCGGCGTGCTTTCCGACCCGCTCGATTCACGGCGCAGCGAAGAACGCGAGCTCGACGCGCTGCGCGTTGGCAACGCGATCGACAGCGACCTCGAAAAGCTGAAGGCCGAACTCGCCGCCAAGGACACCAAACCGGGCGCTTGAAATCAGGCAGAGAACCGTCGTTCCCGCGCAAGCGGGAATCCAGGGCACGCGACGAGTGGCGGCCCCTGGACCCCCGCGTTCGCGGGGGTGACGAAAAGCGTGACTGTTCCGATCGGCCGCCGCTCACCCGGCCGGTGCGGTGAAATAGGCGTCGATCGCGCGCACCAACCCGGCGGCCAGACGCTCGCGATAGCGCGGCTCTTGCAGCAGCCGCTCCTCGGCAGGGTTCGACAGGCAGCCGAGCTCTACCAGCGCCGACGGCATGTCGGGCGCGCTCAGCACGACGAACGCGGCCGAGCGCTGCGGCCTTTCGAGCAGCGGCACGAGGCGCCCGAGCTCCGCGACGACAGTATGGGCGAGGTGCAGCGAGCGGTTGCCGGTGCGCCGCCGCGCCATGTCGAGCAGCACCGCCGCGACATCGTGCTGGCGCCGACGCAGGTGCAGGCCGGCGATGAAATCCTCCCGGTTTTCGCGAGCGGCCAGCTTGGCGGTGTCGCTGTCCGACGCCGCCTCCGACAAGGTGTAGACGGCGAGGCCGCGCAGGCTCTTATCGGGCAGCGCGTTGGCGTGGATCGACAGGAACAGCTCGGCATGCTCCGCGCGGGCCCGCGAGACCCGACGGCGCAGCGATACGTAACGGTCGCTCCGCCGGGTCAGAAACGGCCGGTAGCGGCCGGTCGCCGCGAGCCGCCGCGCCACCGCGCGCGCGGTGGCGAGCGTGACTGCCTTCTCTTTGAGGCCGTGGGGGCCGATCGCGCCCGGGTCGAGGCCGCCATGGCCGGGATCGAGAGCGACAACGTGCCGAGGGGTTGGCGCATGGCGGCGGCCGCGTGTTTCGCCGATCGCCGGCCTGGGTGGCGGCACGCACAGCAGAGCCGCGGCAAGCGCCATCAGCGCCCGCCGCCCGATCGATTTGTCCGGCATATTCCCCCACCCCCGCGCCGCCCCCGCCGGGACCTGGGGGACGTCGCTTGCGCTTAATTATCGCGCAGCGGCCGCAGGCATTCCAGGCTCGGTCGAAACTCAGGCGTGGTAGGTATGGCGACTCAGGCCGCGCCGCAGCACGATGCACGGCGCCGCCGCGCGACCGAAACTCGGCCGCCTGCCCGGCATAAGCCGCGCCATCCACAGCCGCAGCCGGCCGAGCCAGCGCCGCGCGCCGCGCTCGTTGGCATCGTCATGCAGGCTCGCCATGCCGCAGCGGCGATAGGCGGCGAGCCAGCGCAGGACGAGCCGCTCGTCGACGCCGTGCACCGCGCCCGCCTGCCTGGCGCTCCAGCCGTCCACCAGCACACGCTGGATGATCAGCCCCCGCTCGCCCGCCGCGATGTCGCGCGGCCCCGTTACGCTCTCGTCCGTCATCTTCGCACCCTGGGCCACTGTTTCGATAACAGCCCGCCGGGGCGAAGTAATCCCAATGCGACCGGGAGTTATCCGTGGACGTCGACGACGATGCGGCCGCGCGTGCCGCCTGCGAGGATGCGCGGCGCCAGGTCGGCCACTTGCGACAGCGGCACGATGTCGGTCAGGCGGTCGAGCCTGTCATGCGGCAGGTCGCGGGCAAGGCGCTCCCACGCGGCGACGCGTTCGTCCTGTGGGCACATCACCGAATCGATGCCGAGCAGGTTGACCCCGCGCAGCAGGAACGGGATCACGGTGGCGGCCAACTCGCTGCCGCCGGCCAGGCCGCAGGCGGCGACGCCGGCGCGGTATTTGAGCTGCGTCAGGATCATCGCCAGCGTATTGCCGCCGACCGCGTCGATCGCGCCGGCCCAGCGCTCGCGGTCGAGCGGACGGGCGGGCTTCTCCGCCAGCGCGGCGCGATCGATCAGTTCGGCGGCGCCAAGACCTTGCAGATAATCCCGCAATTCCGGCCGGCCGGTGCTGGCGACCACGTGATGGCCGAGCTTCGCCAACAGCGAAATGGCGATGCTGCCCACCCCGCCGGCGGCGCCGGTCACCAGCACGTCGCCGTCGCCGGGCTTGAGGCCGTGCCGTTCGAGCGTCATCGTCGCCAGCATCGCGGTAAACCCGGCGGTGCCGATCGCCATTGCCTGCTTCGCGCTGAGCGCTGCGGGCCGATGCACCAGCCATTCGGCCTTGACCCGCGCCTGCTCGGCATAGCCGCCCCAGTGCACTTCGCCGACCCGCCAGCCGGTCAGGATGACCGGGTCGCCGGGCTTGAACGCCGGCGAGCCGGAGCTTTCGACCGTTCCAGCGAAATCGATCCCCGGCACGTGCGGATATTGCCGCACCAGCCGTCCGATCCCCTGCAGAACCATGCCGTCCTTGTAGTTCAGCGTCGAATACTCGACGGCGACGGTCACCTCGCCCGACGGCAGCCTGTCTTCGTCGAGATTTTCGAGCCGCGGGACCACCTTGCCGCCCTCCTCGTGCAGCACGAGAGCGCGGAATTGGGTCATGCCGGAGGCCCCCTCACCCTCCGGCGCTGCGCGCGGGCCCCTCCCTCTCCCCGCAAGCGGGGCGAGGGGTGTTGGCGGGGCCGTGCTCTCCCTCTCCCCGCGTGCGGGGAGAGGGCCGGGGTGAGGGGCATCGGCTCAGCTCCGGAGCGGTTCGAGGATGCTGACGAAATTGGCGACGGCGGCGCCGCCCATGTTCATGATTCCGGCGAGCCGCGCGTTCGGGATCTGCATGCCGCCGGCCTGCCCGGTCACCTGCATCGAGGCCAGCACGTGCATCGAGACGCCGGTGGCGCCGACCGGGTGGCCCTTCGATTTGAGGCCGCCCGACGGGTTGATCGGCAGGCGGCCGTCCTTCTCGGTCCAGCCTTCGAGGATGGCGCGTGCCCCCTCGCCCTTCGGCGCGAGGCCCATCGCCTCGTATTCGATCAGTTCGGCGATCGTAAAGCAGTCGTGCGTCTCGACAAGGTCGAGATCGTCGAGAGCCAACCGCGAGTTGGCGAGCGCCTTCTTCCAGGCTAGCGCCGGTCCGTCGAAAGCGAGGATGTCGCGCTTCGACATCGGCAGGAAATCGTTGACCTGCTCAGCGGCGCGGAACGCCACCGCCTTCTTCATCGCCAGCGCGGTCGGTAGGTCGGCCAAAACGACCGCCGCCGCCCCGTCCGACACCAAGGAGCAGTCGGTGCGCTTCAACGGGCCGGCGACCAGCGGGTTCTTGTCGGAGACGGTGCGGCAGAATTCGTACCCCAGATCGCGCTGCATCTGCGCCAGTGGGTTGGCGACGCCGTTCTTGTGGTTCTTGGCGGCGATGCGCGCCAAGGCGTCCGACTGGTCGCCGTAGCGCTGAAAATATTTCTGCGCAATCTGGCCGAAGATGCCGGCGAAGCCGCCCTCGATCTCGTCCTCCTCCTTGCGATAGGAGGCGCGCAACAAGAGGTCGTTGACGACGGCGCCCGCCACCTCGGTCATCTTTTCGACCCCGACCACCAGCACGAGCCGCGCCTTATGCGCAGCGATCGCGTTGAGGCCCATGTGGATCGCCGCCGAGCCGGTGGCGCAGGCGTTCTCGACGCGGGTCGCCGGCTTGAAGCGGAACCCGGGGTCGGCCTGGAACACCAGCGAGGCCGGGAACTCCTGCTTGACGAAGCCGCCGTTCATCGTGCCGAGAAACACCTCGTCGATGTCGGCCGCCCCGACCCCGGCATCGGCCAACGCCCCCTGCGCGACCTCGACGATCAGCGACTCGACGTCCCGCCCCTCGTGCTTGCCGAATTTCGTGTGCGCCCACCCGACGATGCACCCGGTCATGACCTCTCCTCCGCTCGCGCCCCGCGACCATAGCAAGCGGCCGCACCGCACTCTATCCTATATGGTGCGGATGCAGCCGGACGCGGCAGCGGCGCGAAATTCGGAGCCATACGGAATGGCGAACGCACCGACACTTTACGACGAGGATTTCGTCGCCTGGACCGAGCAGCAGGCCGAAGCGCTGCGTGCGGCGGCCCGTGGCGGCATCAATCAGATGCTCGATTGGGAGAACCTTGCCGAGGAGATCGAGAGCTTGGGCAGATCGGATCGGCGCGAGGTGCACAGCCAGATCTACCGCATCATCCGGCACCTGGCGAAGCTGCAATTCTCGCCGACGAGAGAACCGCGGCGCGGATGGATCGATTCGATCAGCGACGGTCGCATGCAGGCGGAATTTGTCTTGGCGGACAGCCCAAGTCTGCGACCGCAACTCGATCAAATAGTCTCCATTGAGACCCCGAAAGCGATCAAGCGCGCCATCTTCGACCTCGGCGAGTTTGGCGAGGTCGATCGAGCGACCGAACGGGCATTGCGGGAAACGCGATACACGGCGGAGCAAGTGCTGGGAGACTGGTTTCCGCCGGACCCCGAGGCGCCTTCACCCAATCGAATATGACAGACACGATCACGCTGCGCCGGCCGGACGACTGGCACGTGCATCTGCGCGACGGCGCCATGCTGCGCGCGGTGGTGGGCCATACGGCACGGCAATTCGCCCGCGCTATCGTCATGCCGAACCTGGTGCCGCCGGTGACGACCGTGGCGGCGGTGCGGGCCTATCGCGAGCGCATCGTCGCGGCCTTGCCCGCGGGGGCCGATTTCACGCCGCTGATGACCTGTTATCTGACCGACGACGCCGATCCGGCCGAGGTCGCGCGCGGTTTCGAAGAAGGCGCCTGGGTCGCGGTCAAGCTCTACCCGGCGCATGCGACGACGCATTCGGCGCACGGCGTCACCTCCGTCGACCGCGTCATGCCGGTATTGGAACGCATGGCGGCGCTCGGCATGCCGCTGTTGATCCACGGCGAGGTGACCGATCCCGAGACCGACATTTTCGATCGCGAGGCGGTGTTCATCGAGCGCGTGCTCGACCCGCTGCGCCGCCGCCTGCCGGAATTGCGCGTCGTGCTGGAGCACATCACGACTGAAGAGGCGGTCGCCTATGTCGCGGGCGGTGGCGCCAATCTCGCGGCGACGATCACCGCGCACCACCTCGTCATCACCCGCAACGACATCTTCCGCGGGGGCATCCGGCCGCATCTCTACTGCCTGCCGATCGCCAAGCGCGACGAGCACCGCCGCGCGCTGCGCCGCGCCGCCACCTCGGGCAATCCGGCCTTTTTCCTCGGCACCGACAGCGCGCCGCATGCCCAGCCGACCAAGGAGACCGCCTGCGGCTGCGCCGGCATCTTCACCGCGCCGGCGGCGCTGGAGATTTACGCCGAGGCATTCGAGGAGGAAGGCGCGCTCGACCGCTTCGAGGCCTTCGCGTCGCTGAACGGCCCGGCCTTCTACCGCCTGCCGCCGAACGAGGCTCGCATCACATTGCGCCGCGACGCGTGGACCGTGCCCGGCCGCATTGGCGACGGCGACAGCGTGGTCGTCCCGTTCCGCGCCGGCGAGGCCTTGCGCTGGCGGTTGGCGCATTAATCCCCCTCTCCCCCACCGGGGGAGAGGGCAGGGTGAGGGGGCAACCGGCGGCACCCTCACCCACCGAGCGCCTCGCGCCCGGTCCCCCCTCTCCCGCGGTGCGGGAGAGGGTTACGCTGCAAATCGTTAATCGTTTGCCCTAGGATGGCCGGAAACCATTGGCGAGGCGCCGGGCATGGCGATTCATATGAGCCGCATCGACGAGTTGGCGCTGATCACGCTGGATCGGCCGGAAGCGCTGAACGCGCTGAGCTTCGGCCAGATCCAGGATTTGAGCCGGCTGATCGACGGCCTCGCCGGCAGCGACGTGCGCGCGCTGCTGGTCACCGGCGCCGGCGACCGCGCCTTCTCGGCCGGCGCCGACATCAAGGAATTGATGGGGCGCACCCTGGTCGAGCAGCGCGCCGGCGCGACGCTCGGCCAGTCGGTCCTGGCCAAGCTCGACCAATTGCCGATGCCGTCGATCGCGCTGATCAACGGCTATGCGTTTGGCGGCGGCCTGGAATTGGCGCTCGCCTGCACATTCCGCCTCGCCGCGCCATCGGCCAAGCTCGGCTTTCCCGAGATCAAGCTCGGCCTGATACCCGGCTACGGCGGCACGCAGCGCCTGCCGCGCCTGGTCGGCGAGGCGCGCGCCACCGAATTGATCCTGACGGGGCGCACGGTCGAGGCGGCCGAAGCCGAGCGCATCGGCCTCGTTAACCGTGTGGTCGATGGCGACCTCGTCGCCGCCGGCCAGGAATTCGCGCGCGAGATGACCGGCTTCAGCCTGCCGGTCTTATGCCTGGCGCGCGATGCGATCCGCCGCGCTCACGACCTGCCATTGCACGATGGGTTGAAGATCGAGGCAGACCTCTCGACCCTCGCCTTCCAGACCGAGGACGCCGTCGAGGGCATGACCGCCTTCATCGAAAAGCGCAAACCCGTATTTCGGGATGGGTAGTACAGGCCCAGGGCGCCGCGGCCGGCGCCGAGTTCGACAAGATCGCTCACGCCGTCGGATTGGCGAGGCGCCACACCCGGGGCGGCGACAGCGGCAATGTGTTCGGCTCGGCGCCGATCCCCGACAAGGCGCCGGCCACGGCGTTGGCGATCAGGCCGCCGACCGGGATGATGCCGCCCTCCCCTGCCCCCTTGACCCCGAGCGGGTTGGCCGGCGACGGGCGGTGCTCCAATGAAATCGCCCGAATGTTGGGAAAATCGGGCGCGGTCGGGATCAGGTAATCGGCCAGGTTGCCGGCCAGCAGCTGACCATTTTCGTCGTAGACGAGGTCTTCGAGCAGCGCGCCGCCGAGGCCCTGCACGGTCGCCCCGATTGCCTGGCCGTGCAAGGTCAGCGGGTTGACGATGCGGCCGACATCCTCGACGACGAGGTAATCGACCAGCTCGATCTCCCCGGTGCCGGGATCGACCGCGACATGCGCCGCGGCCGTGCCGTAGGCGTAAGTGTGGCGATGGTCGTTGGCGAAGGCGTAATCGGTCTGCAACCCGTCCGCCGCCAGTTCGGCCAGCGCCAGCGACCGGCCGCCGCGCGGCCCGGCCCGGCCGTCGATGACCTCGACATCGTCCGGCGCGCAGCCCAGCCGCTCCGCCGCCGCCTTGCGGATTTTCTGAACAAGAATTGCAGCGGCCTCGGAGACGGCCGAGCCGCCGAGCACGGTCGAGCGCGAATGAAAGGCACCGTAGCCGTCGTCGAGCAGGGTCGTCGAGCCGTGCAAGACCCGCACCTGCTCGATCGAGAGGCCGAGCGAATCGGCGGCGATCTGCGCCATCACGGTCTCCAGCCCCTGCCCGACCGCCGCCGAGCCGACCGACACCGTGACCGAGCCGTCCGCTTCCAGCTTCAGCCGCGCCAATTCCTTGGGGCCGGCACCGCCGCCCTCAATAAAGCAGCCGATCGCGACGCCGTGATAGCGGCCGTCGATCAGCCTTCCGTTGAGCTTGCGCTTCTCCTCGAATCCGAATTCGGCCACGCAGCGGTCGAACGCGTGCGCGTAGTCGCCGCTGTCGCATTCGGTCTCGGCGTAGAGATCGCCGGGTTCGACGCGCGCCAGTTTGTACGGCATCTCGGCGTCGCCGATCAGGTTCTTGCGGCGCATCGCGGCGCTGTCGAGGCCCAAATCCTTCGCCGCCAATTCGATCAGCCGCTCGCAGAAAAAGCTGCCCTCGTAACGGCCCGGCGCGCGGTAGGTGCCGGTCGGCGTCTTGTTGGTGACGAGGGCGTGCGAGCTGATGCGGATGTTGGGGATGCGGTAGGGGCCGCTGAAGAACTGCGCGACGTTGCGCGGCGCGGTCAGGCCATTGGTGCGGATATAGGCGCCGAGATCGACGTAGACGTCGCCGCGCAGCGCGAGGATCGTGCCGTCGCGCGCGCAGGCGATCTCGACCTCGGCTTCCATCTCGCGGGCATGGTTCATCGCGATCAGGTGCTCGCGGCGGTCTTCCAGCCAGCGCACAGGGCGCCCGATGTGGCGCGCCGCGAACGGGATCAGGAAATCCTCGGGGTAGAACTCGCCGCGCGCGCCGAACCCGCCGCCAACATCGTTCTCGATCAGATCGACCGCCGTTTCCGGCAATTGCAGCATCGCCGCGACCGTGCGGCGATTGAAGAACGGCACCTTGGCGGCGCCCGAGACGACCATATGGCCGGCGGCCGCGTCCCATTCCGCCAGGAGGCCGCGCGGCTCCATCGGCAAGGCCGTGTGGCGCTGCACGCGGAATCTGGCGCAGCGGGTGTATGGCGCATCGCGGAACGCGGCGTCTGCGTCGCCCTTCCCTCCGGTAAACTTCATCGCCAGGTTGGTGCCGGAATCGGCGAACAGCAGGGTCTCGTGCCGGCCGGAGATGTGGCGGTCGGCGACGACCGGGAGTTCGTCGATGTCCAGCACGATCGCATCGACCCCGTCTTCGGCCAGGGCGGCGCTGTCGGCGAGCACCACGGCGACCGGCTCGCCGGCATAGCGCACGCGGTGCGCCGCGATGGCCGGCTGGCGGAACGGCGCGGTCGCCGGCGAGGTCTGCAGGCGCAGCGGGATGCACGGCACCAGGCCGAGCGCACCGGCAATCTCGGCCGCAGTGATGACTGCGCGGACACCGGGGATCGTCAGCGCCGCGCCGGCTTCGAGCCGGCGGATATGGCCATGCGCGACCGGGCTGCGCAGGATCGCGGCGTGCAGCATGCCCGGACGCACGAGGTCGCCGACGTATTCGCCGCGCCCGCGCAGGAAACGTAAATCCTCCACCCGCTCGACCGGGCTGCCGATATACCGGTTGACGATCGTCATGGCTGATCTACCCGGACTGCCCCTCTCCGCCCTTCAGGGGGGAGAGGGAGGGGCCCGCGCCGAAGGCGTGGGAGGGTGAGGTGGGTATCGGCGAGCGCTCTGGAATCCCCCACCTCACCCTGCCCTCTCCGCCCCCAGGGGCGGAGAGGGAGGAAAGCGATGGCGGGGATGGCCAACCTCATGGCTTCTCGGCCTTGTAGGCGGCGCGCGCTTCGAGCACCGCCGCGACGATCGGGATGTAGCCGGTGCAGCGGCACAGATTGCCGGACAGCACGCCGCGGATGCGTTCTGCGTCGGCGTCCGGCTCTTCCGTCAGCAGCGCATGCGCGGTGGTCAGGATGCCCGGCGTGCAGAAGCCGCATTGCAGCGCGTGATGTTTGCGGAACGCGGTTTGCAGCGGGCTCAGTCCGTCATCGCGCGAGAGCCCCTCGACCGTCACGATGCGGCTCCCTTCGGCCTGCACCGCCAGCATCAGGCAGGAGCGCACCGCGGCGCCATCGACGATCACTGTGCAGGCGCCGCACACGCCGTGCTCGCAGCCGATATGCGTGCCGGTCAGGCGCAAATGGTCGCGCAGGCAATCGGCGAGGCTGGTGCGCGGCTCGACCGCGACCGCGACCGGCTTGCCGTTGACCTCGAACCGGACCGGCATTACCGGCTCCTGCCCCGCGCATCGCGCAGCGCGCGTTCAAGCAACGTCGCGACGAGCGCGCGGCGGTAATCCGCATCTGCGTGCAGATCGCGCGGCGGGTCCACCGCGGACGCCGCAGCCTTCGCCGCCGCGGCGATTGCGGCGTCGTCGATCGCCCGGCCGTTCAGCATCGCCTCGACCGCGGCGAGGCGATGGGGCCGGCTGCACGCGCCGATCACGGCGATATGGGTGTTCCGAGCGCCGCCGGCCGCGTCCTCGTCGTAGAACAGCGCCACGCCGGCGAGCGCGAAATCGCCATGGCGCCGGGCAAATTCGCGGAATGCCCAGCGCCGGCCCGCCGGCCACGCCGGCAACCGCAATTCGGTCACCAATTCCCCCGGGCCGAGCGCGGTCGATAGCGGGCCGGTGAAGAATTCCTCGGCCGGGATCGTACGCGCTCCGGCCGGGCCGACCGACCCGATTTCGCCGTCGCAGGCGACCGCCACACCGGGCAGTTCGGCCGCCGGATCGGCGTGGGCGAGACTGCCGCCGACCGTGCCGCGGTTGCGGATCTGGTAATGCGCGACATGCGAGACCGCCGCCCGCAGCAGCGGGTGCGCCGCCGCCAGCCGCGCATCGTTCTCGATGTCGCGCCAACGAACCTTGGCGCCGAGCCGCACCCCGTCCCGGCCGATCGCGATCTCGCCGAGCCCGCCGACGCGCCGCAGATCGACCAAGAGGCTCGGCCGCGCCAGGCGGAAATTGAGCGCCGGCACCAGGCTCTGGCCGCCGGCCAGCGGCATCGCACCGGGATCGGCCGCGAGCAGCGCGACCGCCTCGTCCAGCGTCTCGGGCGCGCGGTATTGGAACGGCGCGGGCTTCATGGCCGGCGATTACGACAAATTCGGCCGCCGTATGCAATGCCGCCACATGGTAGTGTCGAAACGTGAAACCGGCCGCTGTCACCTTTCACCGCCCGGCGCGCCCCGCCTTTCGCAGAGATGCGCGGGAGCGGCCGGTGAGCGGGAAAGGCCGCGTTCTGGGCCGTCCGGTGCGGCGCCTGGAAGACCCGGCGCTCCTCAAAGGCCAAGGGCAGTTCGTCGGCGATCTCGGCTTTCCGCATCAATTGCACATGCGGATCGTGCGCTCGCCCTACGCGCATGCCGTGTTGCGCGCAGTCGATGCCGCGGCCGCGCGCGCCATAGCGGGAGTCGCCGCGGTATGGACCCGCGCCGATCTCGCCGATCTGCCGCCCATCGATTTCCGAGACCCGGCCGGCGAGGCATTGCGCCCCTATCGCCAGCCGCTGTTGGCGCGGGACCGGGTGCGCTATGTCGGCGAGCCGGTCGCGGCAGTGTTCGCGAGCGATGCCTACCTCGCCGAGGACGCCGCCGACCTCGTGGCCGTCATAGCCGACGAATTGCCGCCGCTGCTCGATGCCGCGGCGCCGCCCGGCGAGTTCACGCCCGGCCTCTCGACCGAGCCGACGGTGTTGCGCGCCGAATATGGCGACCCCGATGCCGCCTTCGCGGCGGCGCACGCCGTCGTCGCGCTCGATCTCAAGATCGGGCGGCACAGCGCGGTGCCGATGGAGACGCGCGGCGCGCTGGCGCGCTACGACGCGGCACGCGACGTGCTCGAATTATACGGCGCCGCCAAGGTGCCGCACCGCAACCGCGACGCGCTGACTCGCATGCTCGGCCGCAGCGCCGCCGGGGTCGTGCTGAAGGAAGGCAATACCGGCGGCGGGTTCGGCGTGCGCGGCGAGCTGTATCCCGAGGATTTTCTCGTCTGCCTGGCGGCGCGGAGGCTCGGCCGCCCGATCAAGTGGATCGAGGACCGCCGCGAGCACCTGATGGCGGCCAATCACTCCCGCCAGCAGCGCCATCGGGTGCGGGCCGCGGTCGATGCCGAGGGCCGCGTGCTGGCGCTGGAGGACGAATTCTGGCTCGACCAGGGTGCCTATGTGCGCACGCACGGCGCCCGCGTCCCCGAGATGACGATCGCGATGCTGCCGGGCCCCTACCATATCCCGGCCTATCGCGCGGTCGGCCGTTTCCGCCTGACCAACAAGACGCCGGCGGCGACCTACCGGGCGCCGGGCCGCTACGAGGGCACATTCGTACGCGAGCGCCTGTTCGATGCGGTCGCCGACCGGCTCGGCCTCGACCGGCTGGCCGTGCGGCGGCGCAATCTGATCGCCGCCGCCGAGATGCCGTTCCGCCGCCCCCTCGCCGCGCTCGGCACCGAAGTCATTTACGATTCCGGCGACTATGCATTGCTGCTCGACAAGGCGCTCGACCGGATCGGCTGGGCGGCGTTGCAGGCCGATTTGCGCCGGCGCCGCGATGCCGAGGAACTGGTCGGGGCGGGCGTCGCGATCTTTGTCGAGAAAGGCGGGCTCGGCCCGATGGACGGGACCCGCGTGAGTATCGATACCACCGGCGCCGTCGAATTGGTGACCGGCGGCTCTTCATTGGGGCAGGGCTTCGAGACGGCGATGGCGCAGATCTGCGCCGACACGCTCGGCGTCAATTACCGCACGGTGCGCGTCGTCAAGGGCCAGACCGACCGTATTCAGTACGGCATCGGCGCGCACGCCTCGCGCGCCTCGGTGATGACCGGCGGCGCGACCCATATGGCGGCGCTGAAAGTGCGCGCCAAGGCGCTCGACATGGCGGCGCAGCTGCTGCAGGCCGCGCCCGAGGCGCTCGACATCGCCGACGGCATTGTGACGCATCGCGACCGGCCGGACGGCCCGTCGGTCGCGCTCGGCGACATCGCCCGCCATCTCGCGCCGGACTCGCGGTTGCTCGGTGGTCGCGACCCCGGCCTCGCCGCCGAAGGCTGGTTCCGCGCCGAGCACATGACCTACGCCTATGGCGTGCATATCGCTGTCGTCCGCGTCGATCGCGACACCGGGCAGGCGGCGGTCGAACGCTTTCTGATCGCCTACGACATCGGCCGCGCGATCAACCCTATGATGGCCGAAGGCCAGCTGGCCGGCGGCTTCGCGCAGGGGTTGGGCGGTGCGCTCTGCGAGGAGTTCCGCTACGACGCGCGCGGCGAGCCGCTCAGTGTCACCTTTCTCGATTACGCGCTGCCGACGGCGTGCGAAGTGCCGCCGCTCGACATCCTGCTGACCGAGGACGCGCCGAGCCCGCTGAACCCGCTCGGCCTGAAGAGCGTCGGCGAAGGCGGCATTACCGGGGTCGGCGCCGCGATCGCGGCGGCGATCGACGAGGCGATCGGCGTTCCGGGCGCGGTCACCGAACTGCCGGCGACGCCACAGCGCGTGAGGGCGCTGCTGCGCGCAGCCCAGTAATTCGTTCGTCATTGCGAGGAGCGGAGCGACGAAGCAATCTCGATCAAGAAGCACACTGGTCGAGATTGCTTCGCTGCGCTCGCAATGACAGCCTCTGTTGCATGAGCCTGCTGACCCTGCTCTCCGCCCCGATGGTGTCGGCCTATACGGAAGCCGGGTTCTGGGGTTGCGAGACGCTGTACCAATTGGTCGCGCGGCGGGCCGAGGCGACGCCCGACGCCTTCGCCCTGCGCGAGCGGCACCGCCGGCTGACCTATCGCGACCTGGTCGCCACGGCCGACCGGCTGGCGACATATCTCGCCGGCGCCGGCCTGCGGTCGGGCGACCGCGTCATGGTGTGGCTGCCGAGCCGGGCCGAGACCGCGGTCGCGCTGCTCGCCTGCTCGCGCAATTCTTATGCCTGCTGCCCGTCATTGCACCGCGACCACCGCGTCGCCGAGGTCGCCGTGCTGGCGGAGCGCGTGCGCGCCGCGGCGCTGATCGCGCAGCCCGGCTACGGCGCCGACGCCGACCGCCGCGACATTTTCGCCGAACTCGCCGGCCGCGATTTTCTGCGCTGCGCCCTGCCGGTCGGCCCGCCCGACGCACCGCCGTTCGCCGTTCTGCATGGCCCCGCGATCGACCGGCCGGCGAGCGGCGACCCCAACCGAATCATGTACCTGCCGTTCACCTCCGGCACGACCGGAGCGCCGAAGGGCGTCATGCACAGCGATAATACATTGCTCGCCACCGCCCGGATGATGGCGCGCGACTGGCGGCTCGACGGCGCCGTCATCTATTCGCTGAGCCCGCTGTCGCACAATCTCGGCCTCGGGGCGCTGGTCACTGCGCTGTGCGGGGGCGGCGAATTCGTGCTGCACGATTTGCCGCGCGCGAGCAGTCTCGTCGATCGCCTGGAAGAGGCCGGCGCCGAATTCCTGTTCGGCGTGCCGACCCACGCGATCGATCTCGTCGTCGAGATGCGCGCCCGCGGTCTGCGGCGGCTCGGCCGGGTGCGCGGCTTTCGCGTCTCGGGCGCGGCAGCGCCACCGGATCTGATCGCCGCGCTGATCGAGCACGGCATCGTGCCGCAGAGCGGCTTCGGCATGACCGAGACCTGCTCGCACAATTATACAAGGCCGGACGATGCGCCCGAGCGCATCGCCGCCACCTGCGGGCGCGCCTGCGATGGTTTCGAGCTCCGCATCTGGCGCCCCGACGCCCCCGACATCGCCGCCGAACCGGGCGAGATCGGCGAGATCGGCTGCCGCGGCGCCAGCGTCATGCTCGGCTATTTCGACGACCAGGCGGCGACCGAGGCCGCCTTCAACGCCGAGGGCTGGTTCATGACCGGCGATCTCGGCCGGCTCGACGCCAACGGCTATCTCCATATCGCCGGCCGCAAGAAGGATGTCATCATCCGCGGCGGCCGCAACATCCATCCGCTGCCGATTGAGACCGCGGCGCAGCGCTGCTCTGGCATCGCGATGGCGGCGGCGTTCGCCATTCCCGATGCGCGCCTTGGCGAGCGGGTGTGCCTCGCCGTGGTGATGCATTCCGGCAGGCCCGATCCGGCAGCGCTGCTCGCAGACCTCGAGAACGCCGGCCTGGCGACGTACCAGCTGCCGGAATTCCTGCTACCGCTCGCCGCGATGCCGCTGACCCCAAGCGGCAAGACCCTCAAGCGCGAATTGCAGCGCCTGGTTACGGAAGGCGCGCTGCAGCCGCTGCCGTTGCGGGACTAGTGCCGTGTCGACCATATCCCGCTTCCATATTCGTCGCCCCCGCGCAAGCGGGGGTCCAAGGCAACCGCGCGTCGGTTGCCCCTGGATTCCCGCTTGCGCGGGAATGGCGGTTTCACTCGCGCCGGCAGCGCCGTAGCCATGCGCGCGATCGTCGTCGATCAGTTCG
>DATEKP010000087.1:0-2404 GCA_035277405.1 Allostellaceae bacterium
GTCGGCCGGCCGATCGTGCACGCCGCCGACCCGGCCGCCGCGGCGCGCGACATCGTCGCCGACATGCGGCGCGGCCTGGGCTGAACCGCGCGCCGCGGCCGGGCGAAGAGCGCGGCATCTTCATAGCAGCCCGTGCGATTCCGCCGGCGCCGGTTCCGTTGACACTCCGGGGCACGCGGTCTAAGTCAACCGGCGTTGGAACTGCACGTTGTCTTGCCAATGAGTGCGGACCCGCGGCCGCTGTCGCCGCACCTCCAGGTCTACCGCTGGCAGCTCACCTCGGTGATGTCGATCCTGCACCGGTTCAGCGGGGTGGCGCTCTGCGCCGGCGCGATCCTCCTGGTGTGGTGGCTGGTGGCGGCGGCGGCCGGCCCAGACGCCTATGAAGGCGTCCAGGCGTTTCTCGGCTCGTGGATCGGCGTCGCGCTGCTGTTCGCCTGGAGCCTCGCCCTGTTCTATCACCTGTGCAACGGCCTCAGGCATTTGTGGTGGGATACCGGCCACGGCCTCGACCTGCCGAGCGTCTATGCCAGCGGCTGGGCGGTCGCTGCCGCGACCGCGGTGCTGACCGTCGCCGCCTGGGTCGCCGGCGTCGCCGAGTGGGTGGGCTGAGATGGCCGTGCCGCGCATGCGCTCACCGCTGGGCCGTGCGATCGGCCTCGGCTCGGCCAAGGAAGGCGTGCAGCACTGGTGGGCCGAGCGGGTCAGCGGTCTCGCGCTGGTGCCGCTGTCGCTGTGGTTCGTCGCCGCGATCGTCGAATTGGCCGGAGCCGACCGCGACACGTTCGTCGATTGGGTGCGCAACCCACTGCGCGCCGGGTTTCTCGTGCTGCTGCTGATCGCGACGTTCTACCACGGCGCGCTCGGGCTGCAGGTCGTCGTCGAGGATTACATCGAGAACGAGGCGCAGCGCTTGGCGCTGATCGTCGTGATGCGGGCCGCGGCGTTCCTGCTCGCCGTGCTCGGCATCGTCGCCGTGCTGCAACTGTCGCTCGGCGCCTGAACGAGGGACAATATTCATGCCGGCCGCCTATCCGATCACCGACCACGAATACGACATCGTCGTCGTCGGCGCCGGCGGCGCCGGATTGCGCGCCACTCTTGGCGCCACCGCCCAAGGCCTGAAGACCGCCTGCATCTCGAAGGTCTTCCCGACTCGCAGCCACACCGTCTCGGCGCAGGGCGGCATCGCCGCCGCGCTCGGCAACATGAGCGACGACGATTGGCGCTGGCACATGTACGACACGGTCAAGGGCTCCGACTGGCTCGGCGACCAGGACGCGATCGAATACATGTGCCGCCAGGCGATCCCGGCGGTCATCGAATTGGAGCATTTCGGCGTGCCGTTCTCGCGCACCGAACTCGGGCAGATCTATCAGCGCCCGTTCGGCGGCCACATGAAGGAGTACGGCGAGGGCGCCCCGGCCAACCGCGCCTGCGCAGCCGCCGACCGCACCGGCCACGCGATCATCCACACGCTCTACCAACAGTCGCTGCGCCACAACGCCGAGTTCTTCGTCGAGTATTTCGCGCTCGACCTGATCATGGACAGTGAGGGCGCCTGCCGCGGCGTCATCGCATGGAATTTGGAAGACGGCTCGATCCACCGCTTCCGCGCCCACATCGTGATCCTTGCGACGGGCGGGTACGGCCGCACCTATTTCACCTGCACCTCGGCCCATACCTGCACCGGCGACGGAAATGCGATGGTGTTGCGCGCAGGCCTGCCGCTGCAGGACATGGAGTTCATCCAGTTTCACCCGACCGGCATCTACGGCGCCGGCTGTCTGATCACCGAGGGGGCGCGCGGCGAGGGCGGCTACCTGACCAACAGCGAGGGCGAGCGCTTCATGGAGCGCTACGCGCCGCACGCCAAGGATTTGGCGTCGCGCGACGTGGTCAGCCGGGCGATGACGGTCGAGGTCCTGGAGGGCCGCGGCTGCGGCGCGCAGAAGGACCACATCCTGTTACATCTCGAACATCTCGACCCGAAAGTGCTGCATGAGCGGCTGCCCGGCATCTCCGAGACGGCGCGGATTTTCTCCGCCGTCGATGTCACGCGCGAGCCGATCCCGGTGTCGCCGACCGTGCATTACGACATGGGCGGCATCCCGACCAACCACCGCGGCGAGGTGTTGCGGCCGACCGACGACGAGCCCGAAGCCGTCGTGCCCGGGCTGATGGCGGTCGGCGAGGCGGCCTGCGTCTCGGTTCATGGCGCCAACCGGCTGGGCTGCAATTCGCTCCTCGATATCGTCGTCTTCGGCCGTGCGGCAGCGCAGCGCGCGGTGGAAATCGTGCGGCCGGGTTCGGCGCATGCGCCCTTGTCGAACGGCGCCGGCGAGGCGGCGATCGCCCGGCTCGACACGGTGCGCAATGCCAAGGGGCCGCTGAAGACGGCCGA
>DATEKP010000088.1:0-4332 GCA_035277405.1 Allostellaceae bacterium
GGCAATACCGTAGGCAGCGCCGAGATGGTCGGACGAGCGGAAGCCGAGCACCAAGAGGATGACCGCGATCAGCAGCCCGGCGTTGATCCGCGGCACGTAGACCTGGCCGATCTCGGTCTCCGAGGTATGCCGAACTTCAAGCCGCGGCAGATAGCCGAGCTGGATCGCCTGCCGGGTGATCGAGAAGGCGCCGGAGATGACCGCCTGCGAGGCGATGATCGTCGCGAACGAGGCAAGGATCACCAGCGGGATCAGGGCCCAGCCCGGGGCCAGCCGGTAGAACGGGTTCTCGACCGCCGCCGGATTGTGCAGCAGCAGCGCGCCCTGCCCGAAATAGTTCAGCAGCAGCGCCGGCAGCACGATAGCGAGCCACGCGCGGCGCAGCGCGCCGCGCCCGAAATGCCCCATGTCGGCGTAGAGCGCCTCGGCCCCGGTGACCGCAAGAAACACCGCGCCGAGCAGCAGAAACCCGCGCCACGGCGCGGCAATCAGCACGTCGATCCCGTACAGCGGATCGATCGCCAACAGAATGCGCGGCTCGGCGGAAATGCCCCGCACGCCGAGCAGCGCCAAGACGCCGAACCACACCAGCATGACCGGTCCGAACAGACCGCCCATCGCGGCAGTGCCGCGCCGCTGCGCGAGGAACAGGCCGGTCAGCAGCACCAGCGAGATCGGGATCACGTAAGGCTCGAACAGCGGCGTCGCGACCTTCAGCCCCTCGACCGCGCTCAGCACCGAAATTGCCGGCGTGATGACGCCGTCGCCATAGAACAGCGCGGCCCCGACCAGCCCCGCCACCATGATCCATAAATAGCGCCGCTGCCCGCGCGTCGCGGTGCGCAGCACCAGCGCGGTCAGTGCCAACAGGCCGCCCTCGCCACGATTGTCGGCGCGCATGATGACGGCGACATATTTGACGGTGACGATCAGGATCAGCGCCCAGACGATCAGCGACAGCGTTCCGAGGATGCCGGCCTCGCTGACGCCGCCGAAATCGACCAGCGATTGCCGGACGGCGTAGAGCGGCGAGGTGCCGATATCGCCGTAAACGACCCCGAGCGCCGCAATCGTTACGCTCTGTTTCAGGCCGCGGCTCATCGGAGGGCTGGCGGGCAGCGCCACAGTTTGGGGCATGATCCCATCCGCAGGGTCAAAAGGGCCGCACCTTTGGCGCGGCTAGATGGTCCTTCGTGCAAACGGAGAGAAGGGCGCTTCAGCCGAAACGAAATGCGCGAAAGGCTCACCAGCCATCGCTGCAAGGCATGCCATGACCGATAAACCACTCGCGTAGCGGTCGCCTCAAATTTCGATCTGCCCGCCGAGTTCGACGACCCGGTTGGGCGGGATGCGGAAGAATTCGGTGGCGTCGAGGGACAGGTTGTTGAGCACGATGAACAGCCGGTCGCGCCAGCGCCAGAACAGCGAACGCCGCGGGCGGGGCCGCACCTTCTCGCGGCCGATGAAGAACGAGGTCTCCATCAGATTGATGTGGAAGTGCTGGATGCGCGTTTGCGCCAGGGCGCGCATGACGTTGGGCTCGTCCATGAAGCCGTAGCGCACGCGCATCGTCCAGAAGCCCTTGCCGACCTCGCCAATTTCGAGGCGGCGCTCGTCCGCGACGTGCGGCACGTCCTCGGTCTCGACCTGCATCATCACGACACGCTGGTGCAAAGCCTTGTAGTGCTTCAGGGAATGCAGCAGCGCCACCGGAACCTGCGCCAGATCGCGCGTCAGGAAGACCGCGGTGCCCGGCACCCTGACCGGCCGCTCGGGGCTCAGCGTCGCGACAAACTGGGCGAGCGGCATCGCATCGCGGGCGCGCTGCTCGGCCAGCAGCCGGCGGCCGCGCCACCAGGTTCCCATCAGCGAGAATATCAGCACGGCGACCAGGATAGGGAACCAGCCGCCTTCGGCGAACTTCAACAGATTGGCCGACAGGAACGTCAGATCGACGATCGCGAAGCAGCCGAACAGCGGCAGCGCCACTGGCAGCGGCCAGCCGCGGCTGCGCATGTAGAGGAAGGCGAGGCCGGTGGTGATCGTCATGTCGCCGCTGACGGCGATGCCGTAGGCGGCGCCCAGATGGTCGGACGACTGGAAGAACAGCACGAGGATCAGCACGGCGATCAGCAGGCCCCAGTTGACCCGCGGCACGTAGACCTGGCCGATCTCGGTCTCCGAGGTGTGGCGGATTTGCAGCCGCGGCAGATACCCGAGCTGGATTGCCTGCCGCGTGTAGGAGAACGCGCCCGAGATCACCGCCTGCGAGGCGATGATCGTCGCGACCGTGGCAAGGCCGACCAGCGGGTAGAGGCCCCATGACGGAGCGAGATGGTAGAACGGGTTGGCGATCGCCGCCGGGTTGCCGAGCAACAGCGCCCCCTGGCCGAAATAATTCAGCAGCAAGGCCGGAAACACCAGGCCGAGCCAGGTGCGGCGGAGGGCGCGACGGCCGAAATGGCCCATATCGGCGTACAGGGTCTCGGTGCCGGTCACCGCCAGAAACACCGCGCCGAGCATGAAAAAGCCCGGCCATGGCGCGGCGATCAGCGCCTCGATGCCGTAGATCGGGTCAATCGCCATCAGCACCTGCGGCTGGTGCACTATGCCCCAGACGCCGAGCGCCGCGAGCACGCTGAACCACACCAGCATGACCGGGCCGAACAGTCCGCCGACCGCGGCGGTGCCGCGGCGCTGCATCAGGAACAGCCCGGTCAGCAGCACCAGCGCGATCGGCACGACGTAAGGCTGAAACACCGGGGTTGCGACCTTCAACCCCTCGACCGCGCTCAATACCGAGATCGCCGGCGTGATCATGCCGTCGCCGTAAAACAGCGAGGCGCCGATCAGCCCGGCCGTCATGATCCACAGATACCGGCCGCGGCCGCGCTCGGTCAGGCGCAGCACCAGCGCGGTCAGTGCCAACAATCCGCCCTCGCCGCGGTTGTCGGCGCGCATGATGACGATGACGTACTTGATCGTGACGACCAGCACCAAGGCCCACAGGATCAGCGAGATGGCGCCGAGCACGGCATGCCGGCTGGTGTCGCCGAACGCAATCAGCGACTGGCGCAGGGCGTAGAGCGGCGAGGTGCCGATATCGCCGTAGACCACGCCGAGCGCCGCCAGCATCAGGCTCTGCGCTGCCCCGCCGTCGTGCGCGGTTGCGTTCTCGACGGCGGCGGTGTGCGGTGCAGCGCTATCGACCATGGCAGGCAGGTTCTCATCAACGCGGCGCGCGGGCGGCGCGCACGATTGTCCGCGCCGGCGGGCGCCGCGCGCGGCTTCGCGTAGCAAACCAGCAGACGGCGGCAGTCGATCCAACGGCGGCGCGTCGCGGCGTCATAAGCGCTCGCGGCGATCGCGGCTGTTCAGTGGCGTGCTATGAGTCTTCATGTCCCCGCCGGCGGCCTGGTCGATATGCCCCGGGGCTGCCGCGGCGAAGCGTTTATAGCGATCCTCCGACGCGCGCAACTGCTCCGCGTGAACGCAAAATCGTCCGCTGTTATGATTGGCGCGGGCCACATGGAGGCAAAGGCGTGATGAGCGGGGAGCGGTTTCGCTGCGGATTGCTGGTGTTTCCGAAGCTGACGCAGCTCGATATGACGGGGCCATACGAGGTGCTGGCGCGGATGCCCGACAGCGAGGTGCTGCTGATCTGGAAGACCCTCGACCCGGTACGCACCGAGCACGGGCTGACCCTGCTTCCGGATGCGACGTTCGATACCTGCGGCCGACTCAACCTCGTGCTGGTCCCCGGTGGCCCCGGCATCAACCCGCTGATCGAGGACGCCGAGACCTTGACGTTCCTGCGCCGCGCCGCCGCGACCGCGCGCTATGTCGTCAGCGTCTGCACCGGGGCGCTGGTGCTGGGCGCTGCCGGGTTGCTGCGCGGCCGGCGCGCCGGCACGCATTGGATGTCGCGCGATCTCCTCGCGACATTCGGGGCGCTGCCGGTCGCCGAGCGCGTCGTCATCGACGGCAACCTGATTACCGGCGGTGGGGTTACCGCCGGGATCGACATCGCGCTCGCGGTCGTGGCCGAGATCGCCGGGCGCACCGCCGCCGAGGCGATCCAGCTCGCCATTGAATACGACCCGGCGCCGCCGTTTTCGGCCGGCTCGCCGGAGAGCGCGCCGGCGCATGTGCGCGACGCGGCGATCGCCCAGGCCGCCGACCGTCAGCGCGACCGGGCCGAGCGGGCCATCCGCGCCGCGGCGGCATTCGACCGGGCGGGATGAGCCATCTCGAAGCCGACGTGCTGATCGTCGGCGCCGGCGGCGCCGGCATGTATGCGGCACTCGCCGCGGCGCGCGCCGGCGCAGGGTG
>DATEKP010000089.1:0-3424 GCA_035277405.1 Allostellaceae bacterium
CCGCGATGCGGCTGACGCTGATGCTCGGCAGCCCCTATCGCGAGACCGGTTTCGCCGACGAGGCGGCGGCCATCGTCACGCGCTGGCGCTCGACGATGGCGCCGCGCGTCGGCAAGACGACGACGCCGATCTCGGTCGAGAAATTATGCGCCGAAATCACCACCGCGCTCCCGCCGGAGGGCGTTCTGGTCGCCGATACCGGATATTCCGGCATCTGGACCGGCACGATGATCGATCTCAACGGCTTCCGGCAGAGCTATCTGCGCGCCGCCGGATCGCTCGGCTGGGCATTTCCCGCTTCGCTCGGCGCGAAATGCGCGGCCGGGCCGCGCAAGGTCGTCTGCTTCACCGGCGACGGCGGTTTCTACTACCACCTGGCCGAGCTGGAATCGGCGCGGCGCGCCGGCATCGCCGTCACCGTCGTCGTCAACAACAATTCCGGCTTCGGACAGAACCTGACCGGCGTCCACCGCGCCGCCGGCAACCGCCCCGGCCGCGGCGAGGAACTGATCCGCTTCGGGCCGACCGATTTCAGCGCGGTGGCGAAAAGCTTTGGCGTCAAGGGGGTGCGCGTCGAGCAGCCGACGCAGATCGCGCCGGCCCTGAAGGATGCGCTGGCCGCCGACGAGACGGTCGTCCTCGACGTCGTGACCGATCTTGAACCGCGCGCGCCGGAGCCGTGGGCGCCGCCCTCTTGAGCGGGTGCCGGCTCACCCCGCGATCAGCGCCTCCTCGCTCGCGCCGAGCCGGTCGGCCTCACGGTCGAGCGGCATTTGCAGTTCGGCGACATCGCTGTTGGCGAGCAGATAAACCGCCCGGTTGGTTGCGACGTTGAATTCGGGCAGGCCGCGGTGCGGCGCGAATTGCCGCCGCGCCAGCAGTCGCTCGGCCAATTCGAGATGATTGCCGATGTCGAAAAACTCGACCTTGTCCTTGTGGTACTCGGCGAACTCGAGAAAGGTGTGAGTGCGCGAGGCGACGATGCGGCAGCCGAGCTCCAACGCCTGCGAGATCGGCCCCGACGACGACTGGCCGACCTCGAGATAGGGAAAGACCACCGAATCGCAGATTGCCATGCCGGCGAGGAAATCGTCTTCGCCCAGCGCGCCCATGAAATGGATGCGGGCGGAGAGATCGCGCGGGTGCGCGCCCAAGAGGTCGTGCAACCCGGAGGCGGCCGAGACGACGAGTTGCGGCGGTTGCGGCGCGCCGGCGAGATGCCGGTCATAGGGCGTCGTGTCGATATAGGCATTGTCGAACAGCGACGAGATGTACGGGTGGCGCGGCTGGCGCGCCGTAATATGCTGCGGGTGAACGCCGCCGAATACCAGCAGGTGGTGATTGGCGGGCAGGTGGTGCAAGGCCTGGATGGCGGTTCCGATGCCCTTGTATTCGTTCAGGAAACCGAAAACGCCGATCAGCACCGCGTCTTCCGGCAGCGGATCGAGCATCGGAAAGCGCCGCCGCGAGGCGCCGGCGCGGATCGCGGCGATCTCGTCGGCCGCAAGGTAGGCGAGCGGGTGGTCGAATACCCGCTTTAGTCCATACAGATAGCGCACATCGCAAAGATCGCGGCGGTTGTGGACGATCGCGCTGACCTGATGGCGCGCCTGCAATCGCCGCAGCTGGCGCGCGATGCCGAGCGACAGCAACCGATTGCGTCGATACTCGGCATACAGGTTTCCGGCCGGCTTCAGCCGCAGCCGCACGAGCTCCCTGGCGGCGACCGCGATATCGAACGCGGGCGGTGTCAACAGCGTGTGGAAGGTGACCGACAGGCGTGGCGCAGCATCGCTGAGCCAGCAGAAGCGGCGATAGATATCGTCCGGCCGCCGCCCCAGCGTGCCGTATTCGAGCTGCAGGTTGACCGCATCGAACGGCCGCAGCGCGCGGCAGATCTCCTTGACCTGCCCGTCGGCCAGCCGGCGGACGCGGCGATGCGGACTGCGCATCAGGTATTGGTTCAGGTCGAATACGGTAATGTCGAAGGAGTCGGCGAGTTGGCGCCGCAGCGCCGCGGTGTAGGCGGCGATCCCGCACAATTTGCTGCTGGTCGAGACGATGGCGAGCCGTTCCTTGCGCGAGGGCGGCGGCGCGGTCCGGCCACGGCGCGGCGCCTCAAGCGGGGTCGCGGTGCGGAATGCAGGTGTCGCCATCGACGCCTCCCTCAACAAGATGCGTGGCCATGGTCGGCCGTCACAACAGGTGATCCCGAATGGATTGTGCCGCGAGGCAGCCGATGCCCCACACCGCGAACGCGAACAGCGCGACGACGCCGAGGGAGCGCCAGCGGCGCGGGTAGAGCGGCTCTTCCGGCAGGCTCGGCGGCACGAAGCTCGCGATGAACACGTGCTGCCGGTCGGCGTTGGCGCGGGCCTGGTCGAGAGCCTGCAGCGCGTGCTGATAGGCCGCCTCGGCGAATTTGCGGTCGCTCTCCAACTCCTCGTACGAGTCGAGCGCCTGCGACAGTGTCGCCGCGGGCGCCGGCTGGTCGCGCCCGGTCATCTCGTGCGCCAGGCCGCGCCGCTGCGCCTCGAGCGAGCGGATGCGCGCGCGCAGCACTTTGACGGTCGGGGCGTCGTCCCGCATGTAGGTCCTCAGCGTCGCCAGCTCGGCGTTCGCCTTGATCAGCTCGCCGCGAACGCGCGCGGCCAGCGCGCCCGTTGCCTCGGCGGCTTTCGCGGGATCGATCATTCCTTCGCGGTCGCGGAACTCGCGGATTTTGCCGAGGGCGGATTTGAGCCGGGCCTCGGCCTGGCGCAGCTCCGCTTCGGCCTGTCCGAGCGCGTCGCGCCGCGCCCGCAGCGACAGGTCGTTGACGAGCCTTTCACAGGCGGCGACGACCGCCCGCGCCAGAAGCAGCGCATCGGGCGGCGCGAAGGCGCGGACCCGGACCGTGACGGTGCCGTCGGCCGGATCGTAGAACGGGTCGACCTGCCCCTTCCAATAATGCACCAGCTCCTCGATCGAGGCGGCGTGCGGCGGCCGCGCCCACCAATCGGCGTCGGGCGGCGAAAACAGCCGGCGGATGTCGAGCGAGCGGTCGATCTCGTCGACGATCGCGCGGCTGGCGATGTACCGCACCAGAATTTGCGATTGCTGCGCCGCCGGCGACTGCGCCGCGCCGCCGACGAGCAGCGCCAGCGGGTTGAGCCGCGGCGGCTCGGCGGTGCTGAGGGTAAAGCGGAACTCCGCGACGTACTGGTCGGCGGCCACCAGGAAGTAATAGGCGGCGGCCACCGCCGTCGGCAGCGCCACCAGCACGACGAAGAACAGCACGAGCAGCGATGGCGGCCGCAGGGGCCGGACGGCGGGCCGCCAGCGGGTTGGCGGCATCGGCGTAACGCCGACCAGCGCGCGCCCGCCGTTGCGGGCCGGCAGAGCACCGGCAGCGGCCGGCAAGGGAGGGTCCGCGACCGCCGGC
>DATEKP010000090.1:0-18676 GCA_035277405.1 Allostellaceae bacterium
TCAACCGGCTGAGCGGTCAGAAAAATGGGTCCCGGCCTTCGCCGGGATCGCGCGTGGTGGTCGCGGGCCCGTAGTTCAGCTGGTTAGAACGCGCCGCTCATAACGGCGTTGTCGCAGGTTCGAGTCCTGCCGGGCCTACCAACCTTGCATACTGTCCGTCGGGCATTACGGTCGTTGGCAAGCTGAAGACCCATCGTCCCGCCCGTTTCGATGAATATCCGCATGAAATCCTGAACCGTGTCCTTGCGCTGCCAGTCCCGCTGCAGTTCGCACAGCAGCTGCGTCAGGCTGATCATCCGGCCGCCGGCTTGTTCGATTCGCCGCAGGGCCATCTCGTGCGCGGCGGGCGAGGTGCCGCCGACCGCATCGGCGACAACATAGACCTCATAGCCGGCCCTCAGCGCGTCCAAGGCGGGAAAGGTCAGGCATGCTTCGGTCCACAGCGCCGTCAGGATCAGCTTCTTGCGGCCGGTCGCTTCGACCGCCCCGCGGAATTCGACGTCCTCCCAGGAGTTGATTGTGGTGCGGTCGTAGGTGGGAAATGCTTCGAGCACCCGTCTCAATTGCGGGATCGGCGGCTTGTTCAGGCCGGTGGAGACGTTGACGGTCGAATGCACAATCGGCAGGCCGTAGGCTACGGCCGCCTTGGCAGTGCCGACGATGTTGTTGACAAGCAGTTGTCGGTCCATCGAGGCGATCGAGTTCACCTGCACCGGCTGGTAGTCGATGATGATGAAAGCTGAATTTTGCGGTGTAAGCAGGTGATCCTGCAGAGGATCGCGAATGGGTTCGCTGGTCATTGGGTATTTCCTGTGGTCGACCCGACAAACCCCTGACGCAAATGGTCGGGAACGAGGCGGACGTCGGCTGGACATACGATTGGCTCACCGGAAACCGCCGGCCGCGCCGCGATCATTTTATACAGCGCCGCGTTCCGGCGGGAGCGGGATGAATTCGTCATGGTCGAGGTCGGGCAGCTTCATGCGGCCCGCCTGCCAATCCGCTTTCGCCTGCTCGATCCGGGCTTTGCTGGACGACACGAAATTCCAATAAAGAAAGCGTTCGCCAAGGCTCTCGCCGCCCAATAGCATAACGATGGAGGGCTCCACCGCGGTGAAGTCATCGGCACTCGGTCCGATGATCAGCATCTGGCCGGCCGCGTACCGATGGCCGTCGAGTTCGACCGCGCCGGTCGCGACATAGAGGCCCCGCTCGGAATAGACGGGCATCGCCGCGCGTGTTCCGGGCGCCATCCGTATATGCACGTAGAACAGCGGCGAGTGGGTGCGCACCTTTGCTCGCAGGCCAAACGCCTCCCCCGCGATCAGCCGGCCGCGAACACCGCCTTCATCCCACACCGGCAGGTCATCACCCTCATGATGCCAGAAGGCCGGCTCGGTCTCTTCATCGGCTCCAGGAAGCGCCACCCAGGCCTGGATGCCGTGAACATGGTCTCCCACGCGGCGCGCCCGTTCAAAGCGCTCCGAATGGGTAATCCCGCGCCCGGCCACCATCCAGTTCACTTCTCCGGGGCGGATCGGCTGTTCGGAACCCACGCTGTCGCGATGCACGATTTCGCCGGAAAACAGGTAGGTGACCGTCGACAGGCCGATATGCGGGTGCGGCCGCACGTCAACCGAACGCGGGACATTGGACGGCATATCGAGCGGCCCCAAATGGTCGAAGAAGACGAACGGCCCGACCATGCGGCGCTTGGCGAACGGCAGCACGCGGCCGACGTCGAACCCGCCCAGGCTGCGCCGTCGCTGCGGAATGACCATCTCTATCATTCGCCGATCCCCCTTTATCGCCGTGACGCCCCGTTCTCAGATCAGCGCCACCCCGGCCTCGCGCATTTGGGCGAGGGCGCGGGGGAGCGAGCCGTCGAGGTCGATGCCGCGGCTTGCCGCCGGCACGACCGAAGCGGTGAACCCGGCCTCGCGCGCGTCGAGCGCCGAATAGAGGACGCAGAAATCGGTGGCGAGGCCGCACAACGTCACCCGCGCAAAGCCGCGCTCGCGCAGATAGCCGGCGAGGCCGGTTGGCGTCTTGCGGTCGTTCTCGCGAAACGCCGAATACGAATCGATGCCGGGGTGATAGCCCTTGCGGACGATCAGCTCGGCCTGCGGGATTTCAAGGCCGGGATGGAACGCCGCGCCCTCCGTACCCTGTACGCAGTGATCCGGCCATAGCGTCTGCGGGCCGTAAGGGAGAGCGATCTTATCGAACGGCTGGCGGCCGGGATGAGCGCTGGCGAATGAGGCGTGGCCCGGCGGATGCCAGTCCTGCGTCAGGATCACATGGCGGAAATCGCGCGCCAGCCGGTTGATCGCCGGCACGATGGCGTCCCCCTCCGGCACGGCGAGCGCGCCGCCGGGGCAGAAATCGCGCTGCACATCGACGACGATCAGCACCTCGCGATCGGCCACCGGCTCCTCCCGAGCATCGCGTACGGTGAATATCGGCCCCGCCGCGCTGTACGGCCAGGGGCGGCGGGCGTAAAAAGCGGCGTGGAGATGCCAGCCCCCGATGCCGCGATCATCGCCCGGCGCGCTGAGATCGCGGCGGCACTGCAAAAGATCGTGCCCGGCGAGGGGGTCATCGCCGCCGAGCCGGAGCGCCGCGCCTTCGAGTCGGACGGGCTAACCGCCTACCGCCAGCCGCCGCTCGTCGTCGTGCTGCCATCCACCGTCGCGCAGGTCGCCGCGGTATTGCGCTATTGCCGGGCGGAGGGGATCAAAATCGTGCCGCGCGGCGCGGGCACATCGCTGTCGGGCGGCGCCTTGCCATTGGCCGACGGCGTCCTGCTCGGCATGGCCAAGTTCAACCGCATCCTCGATATCGATTACGCCAACCGCTACGTCACGGCGCAGCCGGGGGTCACCAATCTCGGCATCAGCCATGCGGTGGCCGAGGCCGGCTTCTATTACGCGCCCGATCCGTCGAGCCAGATCGCCTGCACGATCGGCGGCAACGTCGCCGAAAATTCGGGCGGCGTGCATTGCCTCAAATACGGGCTGACCACCAACAACCTGCTCGGCCTCGAAATCGTGCTGATCGACGGCGAGATCGTGCGGCTCGGCGGCAAGCATCTCGACTCCGGCGGCTACGATCTGATGGGGGTGATGACCGGCTCCGAGGGCCTCTTGGGGGTCGTCACCGAGGTGACCGTGCGCATCCTGCCAAAGCCGCCGACCGCGCGCGCCCTGTTGATTGGCTTTGCCGCGACCGAGGACGCCGGCAACTGCGTCGCCGCAATCATCGGTGCCGGCATTATTCCGGGCGGCATGGAGATGATGGACCGGCCGGCGATCCACGCCGCCGAGGATTTTGTCGGCGCCGGCTACCCGCGCGACGCCGAGGCCCTCTTGATCGTCGAACTCGATGGCCCCGAGGCCGAGGTCGATCACCTGGTCGCGCAGGTCGAGGCGATTGCCCGCGTCAACCATGCCCGCTCGCTCCGCATCAGCGCGAGCGAGGCCGAGCGCCTGTCGTTCTGGGCCGGGCGCAAGGCCGCCTTCCCGGCGGTCGGCCGCATCTCGCCCGACTATTACTGCATGGACGGCACGATCCCGCGCGCACGCCTCGCCGAGGTGCTGGCGAAGACGGCCGAGCTGTCGGAGCAATACGGGCTGCGCGTCGCCAATGTGTTTCACGCCGGCGACGGCAACCTTCACCCGCTGATCCTCTATGATGCCAACCAGCCCGGCGAGATCGAGAAGGCCGAGGCGTTCGGCGCCGAGATCCTGAAGCTGTGCGTCGCGGTCGGCGGGGTTTTGACCGGCGAGCACGGGGTCGGCGTCGAAAAGCGCGACCTGATGGGGACAATGTTCGACGACAATGACCTCGCCCACCAGCAGCGCCTCAAATGCGCCTTCGACCCGGACGGCCTCCTGAACCCCGGCAAGGTGTTCCCGACTCTGCACCGCTGCGCCGAACTCGGCCGCCTGCACGTCCACCGCGGCGCCCTGCCCCACCCGGAGCTGCCGCGGTTTTAACGATATTTGTCGGGCGGCTGACCGCAGCGCGAGACGCTCTTATGATCATTTAGGCTATCGCGGTATAAACCGAGGGCCGCTCGCATGAGCATAGATGAGCCGGTTGAAGTAGCTCCGGGCGAACGCGCCACACTTCGCCACTTGGCTGCGGCCGGCAGAGTCACAATCTGGCACTCGCTGTCTTACCGATCAGTGGGCGGTGACACTCGAGAGGCTTGGTTTGCAGATCTTGAGGGTGACCCGACTAAGGGTACCTGGGAAATTGCTCAGGCAGAATATGATCAGCTCAGAGCAATGGGAACGGCGGAAACGCCAGCGCGGCGCTAATGACAGCGCTCGGCCGGCTCGGGTTCGCCTTGGCGGTTGGCGCTGTATTGATCGTCGTGTGGCTCACGGCACTTGCACAGCCGATCGATGTTAAGACCATTGTTACGAAAGCGATTGTGGCTGAGAACCGCCGGTGTCACGACTACATGACAACCCATCCAGATGTCGCTAAAGGCTATTCAAATATCAGCGTCGACAGTTATTGCGCGTGTGAGGCAAACCTACTCATAGGCTCGGCTGCGCCCGACGACTTGGTCCGAATGATGGTGGACGGCAATTTCGAAGCTAAGTTTGGCCAACGCAGGCATGACACCGGGCTGTATTGCCTCAATCTGCTGATGAGGCCGCGAGCGAATTAGCTGGTCCGCGGGCAGGCAGCCGCCGCGTAGCGCTGTCATCCGAACCTCCCTTTGCATCCTTTGCATCCATTCGGCTCCGGGGTAAGTCACATTATGTCTCGACTGGTGCCGGCGAATGTTGACGAACTGCGCGAGGCCGTCGCCGGTGCGCTGGCGGCGGAGGAGCCGGTCGAGATAATCGGCGGCGGGTCGAAGCGCGGGCTGGGGCGGCCGTTGCAGACGCCACACACGCTCGACCTGTCGCGGCTTTCGGGCATCCGCGATTACGCGCCGAACGAGCTGGTATTGACCGCCGGCGCGGCGACGCCGCTTGCCGAGATCGAGCGGGCGCTCGCCGAGGCCGGCCAGATGCTGGCGTTCGAGGCACCCGATTGGCGGCGGCTGCTCGGCAGCGGCGGCGAACCGACCCTGGGCGGCGCGCTGGCTTGCAACCTGTCGGGGCCGCGGCGCCTCAAGGCCGGCGCGGCGCGCGACCATTTTCTCGGCTTCCGTGCCGTCAGCGGCCGCGGCGAAATCTTCAAGGCCGGCGGCAAGGTGGTCAAGAACGTCACCGGCTACGATCTGTGCAAGCTGATGGCCGGCTCATACGGTACGCTGGCCGCGCTCGAGGAGGTCACGGTCAAGGTCCTGCCGCGCCCTGAGACCGAGGCGACCGTGATGCTGGCCGGAATCGCTCCCGAACAGGCGCCGGCGGTGATGCCGGCGGCGCTCGGCTCGCCGCACGAGGTCTCCGGCGCGGCTTTTCTCCCGGCGGGCTACGGTTGTGTATCGCCGCGCAGCGTCGTGCTGCGGGTCGAGGGGCCGGCGCCGTCGGTCGCCTATCGGCGCGAGGCGTTGCGCGATGCGCTCACCGCCGGCGTATCCGAGATTTTTATCGATCGCGGGGTCTCGGCGGGGCTGTGGCAGGCGATCGGCAATGCCGGTCCGCTGGCCGGCGCGAAGGATCGCGCAGTGTGGCGCGTCTCGGTCGCGCCGAGCCGCGGCGCGGCGTTGGCCGAAGCCGTGGCGCGGCAGCTCGATGCGGAATGGTTTCTCGATTGGGGCGGCGGCCTCGTCTGGCTCGCCGTGCCGGAGGCGGACGACGCCGGCGCCGCGGCGATCCGCGCCGCGATCCGCGGGCCGGACGGGAATGGCACAGGGCACGCCACCCTGGTCAAAGCCTCGCCCGCGCTGCGCCGCGCCGTCGCCGTGTTCGAACCGCAGCCGGCGCCGCTCGCCGCCCTGTCGCGCCGCGTCAAGGAAGCCTTCGACCCGAAGCACATCCTCAACCCCGGCCGGATGGTTGAGGGCGGCTGACAAATGGCGCGTCATTGCGAGGAGCTGCAGGCGACGAAGCAATCTCGACGGGCGCGCAGCAAGCGGCGCGAGATTGCTTCGCTGCGCTCGCAATGACAGCTTAGCGCGGCATGCAGACCGAGTTCACGCTCGCGCAGCTTGCCGACCCGGATATTGCGGCGTCGGAGAAAATCCTGCGCGCCTGCGTCCATTGCGGCTTCTGCACGGCGACCTGCCCGACCTACGTGCTGTTGGGCGACGAGCTCGACAGCCCGCGCGGCCGCATCTACCTCCTGAAAAACATGCTGGAGCGCGGCGGCCCCGACGGCTCGAACACAGTGCCGCCGGAGACCGTCAAGCACATCGACCGCTGCCTGTCCTGCCTCGCCTGCATGACGACCTGCCCGTCCGGCGTCCATTACATGCACCTCGTCGATCACGGCCGCCGCCATATCGAGGCGCATTACCGCCGGCCGCCTGCCGAGCGGCTGCTGCGCCGCTGGCTGGGGCACGTGCTGAGCCGGCCGGCGCTGTTGCGGCTCGCCTTGCATGGTGCTCGCGTCGCGAAGCGGTTCGCACGTTGGCTCCCCCGGCAGGTGCGGCCAATGTTGGCGTTGGCTCCGTCGCATGTGCCGCCCGGCTCGCCGATCGACCGGCCGCAGGTCTTCCCGGCCGAGGGCGAGCGCCGCCTGCGGGTCGCGCTGCTCTCCGGCTGCGCGCAACGGGTGCTGGCGCCCGAGATCAACGAAGCAACGGTGCGCCTCTTAGCCCGCCACGGCGCCGAAGTCGTCGTCGCGTCGGGCAGCGGCTGCTGCGGCGCCTTGCAGCATCATCTCGGGCAGGAGGCGCCGGCGCTCGCATTGGCGCGCGCCAATATCGATGCGTGGGAGCGCGCCGGCCCCATCGATGCGATCGTCGCCAATGCCTCGGGCTGCGGCACGATGCTGAAGGATTACGGCTTCCTGCTGCGCACCGACCCCGATTACGCCGAAAAGGCAGAACGCATTGCAGCCCTGGCGCGCGATGCAAGCGAGGTGGTCACAGCGCTCGGACTGCGGCCATCGTCGGCCGGCTCGGCGCTGCGTGTCGCCTATCACTCCGCCTGCTCGCTGCAGCACGGCCAGCGGGTCGACCGCGCGCCGAAGGAATTGCTCGCCGCCGCCGGCTTCACGGTCCTCGATGTGCCGGAGGGGCATCTCTGCTGCGGCTCGGCCGGCACCTACAACCTGCTGCAGCCGGAGTTGGCCGCCGGGCTGCGCGACCGCAAGCTCGCCAACATCGCGCTGACCGGTGCCGATGTGGTTGCCGCGGGCAATATCGGCTGCATGACGCAACTCGCCGGCGCCGACGCCCCACCGGTCGTCCACACCGTCGAACTGCTCGATTGGGCGACCGGCGGGCCTATTCCCCGGGCGCTGGCCCCGCGGGCCGTAAACGCCGGCGCAGCAACGCCGGGACCAGCAGCGACAGCAGGAGCGCGCTGAGGCCGATCAGGCTCGGCAGCAGCACTGCGTGGCGCCAGTCGGCGCCGCCCGCCAATGCCCGCCCGCCGGCGGCCCCGAGATCGGCGTAGGCGACGGTCAATGGCAATTGCCCAAGAAGCGAGCCGAATGCGTAGGCGCCGAGCCGCAGTCGGGTCAGCCCCAGCGCGTAATTGGCCAGGCTGTGCGGCACCACCGGCACCAGGCGCACCAGCGCAACCGCGCGCCAGCCGCCGCGCTCGACGCGGCGCATTAGCGCCTCGATGCGCGCCGGGCCGGCGGCTGCAACAAGGCCGGAGCCGATATAGCGCGCCGCGAGAAACCCGGCGCTAGCGCCGAGCACGCTGCCGAGCGCCGCCCACAAGGCGCCCCACCACATGCCGAACACCAGGCCGGCGCCGAGCGCCAGCAGCGTGCGCGGCACGAAAAACAGGCTAGCGGCGATATGCAGCAGCAGAAAGACCAACGGTGCGGCCGGATTGCCGGCGAGCCGACCGACCGCGATCGGATCGAACAGCGCCCGCCAGCGCCACGCCGCGACCAGCCCGGCCGCGAGCAGCGCCAGCAACGCCAGCCGTCCGGCAAGGCGCACCCGACCGCGCATCACAGCACCCGCACGCCCGTCTCGTCGGCCCGTTCGGCCGCATCCGGCTCGGCCTCGGCATCGGCCTCAAGCGACTCGGCGACCAGAAGCGGCATGGCGCAGCGGCGCCGCAACCACATGACGCCCAACAGGTCGGTAATGCCGACCCATAACCGGTCCCAGACGCCGTATTTCGAGGCGCCGCGCTGCCGCGGCCGATGGTTGACGGCGACCGAGCGCACGCTGCCGCCGGCGCGCAGCACCAGTGCCGGCAGAAACCGGTGCATGTGATCGAAATACGGCAGGTCGATGAACAGCTCGCGCGGGAACAGCTTGAGGCCGCAGCCGGTATCGGGCGTGTCGTCGTGCAATAGCCGGCGGCGCACGCCGTTGGCGATGCGCGACGCCTGGCGCCGCGACCAGCTGTCCTGCCGGCGGGCGCGATGCCCGGCGATCAGCAGCGGCGGCTCGCCGGCATCGCTCTGCCCGAGCCGCCACAGCGCCGGGATATCGGCCGGATCGTTCTGGCCGTCGCCGTCGAGCGTCACGATCCATCGGCCGCGTGCCGCCTTGACGCCGGTATGGATCGCCGCACTCTGGCCGCAGCTTGCGGCATGGCGCAGCACGCGAAGCCGCGCCGTGCCCGTTTGCAGCCGGCGCAGTTCGGCGAACGTCTCGTCGGTGCTGCCGTCATCGATATAGACAATCTCGTAACGCAGCTTGCCGTCGAGCGCGGCGGCGATCTCGGCCACCAGCGGCGCGATGTTGCCGGCCTCGTTCTTGACCGGGATGACGACCGATAGATCCATGCGATACGTCATCGTCCGCCGCCCCCCGACCACCGCGGCGGCGGAAAATTACCACGTTTCGGCATGCCCGAAAAACCGGCCCGCGCTACCCGCCGCGGCCGTCCGCCAAGCCGGAACCAAACTGTCGCAGGGCGGCTTAACTAGGTTAAGATGACCGAACGGGACATAGCAGAACTGGCCGCGATCCTGATCAACGAGCACGGGAGCGCGGCATTGCGGATCGCGCGAGGGCGGCGCGCCCAGTTCGCGCGCGAGCCGCGTTCCGAATCGTTCCGCCTGTGGCGGCGGATCGCCACCGCGACCGCCCGCCTCCTGCGCCGACGCCGCGTCGCCGGCTTCTGATTGCCGCCGCGGCGCCGGCGCCCGCAGAGGCCTCGCGGCAATTTGCCGCTGGATCGGTCATGCCCTGGTCATCTTTTGCCGATAATAACGGTGAACGTGCCCCGCTGACCGCGACGGGGCGGGTGCGATTCTTGAAGCCAAGGGGATTTGCGGTTGCTCGACAGCCTGTCTCCCGTCCTGCCGGCTGCCGCGCTCGGCGGCGCGCCGGTCCGTCATCCGCCGCTGCCCGAACGTTTTCTGCCGCCGCCCGGCTTTCTGTGGGGCAGCTTTGTCGCCGCCGACGGCGCGGTATTGCGCTGGGGGCACCTGCCGCTGCGCGAGGCGCGCGCCGAATGCGTGCTGGTCGGCGGCTTCGGCGAGTTCATCGAGAAGCAGTTCGAGACCGTCCGCGACCTGGCGGCGCGCGGCGTCGCGGTGTGGTGCCTCGACTGGCGCGGCCAGGGCGGCTCGATCCGCCCGCGCCGGCTGCCGACTCGGCCGCGCGCCCGCAATTTCAACCGCGACGCCGAGGATCTCGCAGCCTTCGCCCTCGCCAAGCTGCCCGGCAAACTGCCGCGCCTCTTGGTCGCCCATTCGATGGGCGGCGCGATCGCGCTGTTGTGCCTAAAGCGCCATCCCCGGCTGTTCGCGGCGGCGGTGCTGTCGTCGCCGATGGTGGGGCTGCGCACCGGCCGCGTGCCGCCGACCTTGATCCGCGTCATCACCGGCCCGGCGCGCGCCGCCGGGCTCGGCGTCTGCTTCATCCCGGGGGCGAAGAAATGGCGGCCTGACCGGCTGCCCTCCCCCGAGCGCAGCCGCAGCACCACCGATGCCGAGCGCTGCCGCATCCGCCACGCGTGGTTTTCGGCCGATCCGGCGTTGCGCCTCGACCAGGCGACCTACGCCTGGGTCGACAGCGCGCTCGCCCTCGTCGCGCGTATCTCGAAGCCCGAGTTCCTCGGCGCGATCGCGACGCCGATCCTGCTCGGACGCGCCGGGCGCGAAGTCGTCGTGTCGCGCCGGGCGCAGCGCCGCGCCGCGACGCTGCTGCCCGAGTGCACGCTGGTCGAATTGCGCGACTCGAAACACGACCCGTTTCTCGAGCGCGACGCCATCCGCGATTATTGGCTCTCCCGCCTCGACCGGTTCATCGCCGAGCGCGTCGTCAAGACCGCCCATTGAGGCTTGCCCTCGCCCTGTTGGCGCTGCTCGCGGGCGGGACCGCACAGGCCGCCGACCGGCGCATCCCGGTCGATCCCGACCGGCCGCCATGGAACGCCGTCGCCAAGGTGCAGACCAACACGGCGCAGCACTGCACCGGCGTCCTGATCGCCTCGGCCGTCGTGCTGACCGCGGCGCATTGCGTCTACAACCCGCTGACCCGCGCGCTGCTGCAGCCGGTCTCTTTGCACGTGCTGTTCGGCTACCGGCGCGACCAGTACCGCTGGCACCGGGGGGTCGTGCATGTCGCGGTCGGGCCGGGGTTCGACGGCACGTTGCGGCAGGCGCAACCCTCCGATTGGGCATTGCTCGGGCTGGCGCAAGCCGTGCCGCTGCCGCCGCTGCCGATCGCGCGCGACGCTGTGAGGTCGGGGACGGCGGTGGCGCTGGCCGGCTACAACCAGGACCGCGCACAGCTGCTGCTGGCCGACCCGTTGTGCCATGTGCTGCGCGTGCAGCGGCAATCAGGAGGGCTCGCCTTCGTCCTGCACGATTGCGAGGCGACGCGCGGTACCAGCGGCGCGCCGTTGCTGATGCGGCTGGGCGACGGCTGGGCCGTCGCCGCGATCAACATCGCCGCCGGCCCCAATGTGAATTTAGCCCTCGCCGTGCCGCCGCTCTCCGCCGAACCGAGCGCCGCAACCCTGCCCCGTTAGCCTATGGTGCTGTTCGTCAAAGCGGAGCGGCTTATTTCCCGTGGCCGGGCTTGACCCGGCCATCCATATCTTTGCCGGACGTTCTATGCGCGAAGACGTGGACCCGCGGGTCAAGCCCGCGGGAGCGGATTTCTGGTGATCGGAAATGCCTCCTCAGGCGATCCCCGCTCATCCGCTCGTAAAGCCGTTGGCGATGTCGTCGGCGAGCGCCGCCGGGTCGCGCTGCGCCGGGTCGCCCCAGCCGCCGCCGCCGCCCGATTCGAGCACCAGCCGGTCGCCGGGGCGGATCACGATGCCGGTCTCCTTGGTTCGGATCGCGCGCGGTGCGGCATTGCCGGAATGGAGCGTGTAGCTGTGCGTCACGCCGTCGGCGCCGCCGAGGATGCCGCAGGCGCCGTGGCGGACGCCCTCCCCGGCGGTGTTGCCGAGGGCCGGCTCGGCGGTTTCGACGACGATCTCGACCACTCCGCCGGGGCCGCCGCGATACTGCCCGGCCCCACCCGAATCGGGGCGGAACTCGTGCGTCTTGAAGAACAGCGGGAAGCGCGTCTCGGTGACCTCGAGACTGCCGAACTTGATGCCGCCGGCCGAATGCCATTCGCCGGCGCCGGGCCAGCCGTCACCCGACGCTGAGGCTCCGCCGCCCGGCCGCCCCTGGAAGAAATGCCACAGGAACGGGCGTTCGCTGCGCGGGTCCTGGCCCTGGATCGCGATGCGGAAACGGCGGCCCCAGCCGGCCATCGCGCGCTCGGGGCAGGCCGGCGCCAGCGCCTTCACAATCGCCTCGATGATCTCCTGGCCGCAATGACTGGTGCACAGAGTCAATGGCAGCCCCTCGTCGGCCCACACGATTGTGCCTTGCTTGGCGATCAGCTCGATCGGGCGGAACGTGCCGTCGTTCTTCGGCGTCTCCGGGTCGATCAGGAACGACAGCGCGACGACGACCGCCGAATAGGTATTGGCATAGGAGGAGTTGACGAAGCTCTGCACCTGCGGATCGGAATCGGACAGGTCGATCCGCAGATCGCTGCCGGTTTTGGTGATCGCGGCGCGGATCGCGATGTCGTTGCGGCCGCGCCCATCGTCGTCGAGCAAGGCCTCGCCGCGATAGACCCCGTCGGGCCAGGCGGCGATCACGGCGCGCGCCTGGCGCTCGGCGCCGTCGAGCACCGCCTCGATCGCGGCGTTGGTTACCGCCCAGCCGAATTCCTCGGCCAAGGCCAGAAAGCGCCGCTCTCCGGCATGCGCCGAGCCGATCATCGCCGCGAGATCGCCGCGGAAGTCGCGCGGGTGGCGCACATTGGTCGCGATCATTTCGAGCAGGTCGCGGCGCACCTCGCCCTTGTCGTAGAGCCTCAATGGCGTGATGCGGATACCCTCCTGCCAGATATCGGTGGCCGAGGCGTTGTAGGCGCCGTGCGTCGCGCCTCCGATATCGCTCTGATGCGCGCGGTTGATTGCCCAGAAACGCGGCTCCCCGCCCTCGAAAATGGGAACGAACGCGGTCAGGTCGGGCAGGTGGTTGCCGCCGTGGTAGGGGTCGTTGAGCAGGAAGACGTCGCCCTCGTGGATGTCGCCGCGAAAGAACTCGCTGACGGCGCGGGCCGCGAACGGCAGCGCGCCGACGTGGATCGGCACATGCTCGGCCTGGGCGATCAGGCGCCCATCGAGGCCGACGATCGCGGTCGAGAAATCGCGGCTCGAATTGAGGATCTGCGAGTAGGAGGTGCGCAGCATCGCCTCCCCCATCTCCTCGACGATCGCCAGCAACCGATGCTGCACGACCGAGACGACGACCGGATCGACGGCGGGCGTGGACATGGCGGCGATCTCCGTAAGCTCAATGGGCGTGGCGGTGGCGATGGTGCAAATCGGGATAATGCGGGTGGGCGTGCACCATAGGCGCGTGGCGGTGCGGATGGGTGTGCGGTTCGCCAGGCGGGTCCGCCGGCAGATGGTCGTGCCGGTGATGCTCGTCATGCACGTGCCGGTGCTCGTGTTCGAGCGCCTCGTGGGTATGCTCGTGCTGGTGCCGCTCGGCGAGGTGTAGATAGAGCCCGACGGCCATCAACAGACCAGCCGCGATCAGTTGCGCCGTGACCGGCTCGCCAAGCAGCACGAGCGCCAGCACCGCGCCGATGAACGGCGCCGTCGAGAAATAGGCGCCGGTGCGGGCGGCGCCGAGGTGGCGCAGCGCCAGCACAAACAGCACGAGGCTGACCCCGTAACCAAGAAATCCGATCAGCCCGGCGGCGCCGATCGCGGAGGCCGTCGGAAGCCGAGCGCCGGCCGCGAGCGCCAGCGCCAGGTTGGTCGTCCCGGCCGCCAGCCCCTTGATCGTCGCGATCTGCACCGGGTCGGCCGCGCTGAGCCGGCGCGTCAGATTGTTGTCGATGCCCCAGGCCACGCAGGCACCGGCAATCGCGGCCGCGCCCCAGCCGATGCCGCCGGGTGCGCCGCGCCACGACAGCAGCGCCGCGCCGGCGAGGATCGCGGCAGCGCCCGACAGCAGCCGGCGATCGACGTTCTCGCGGAACATCAGCCAGGCGAGCGCCATCGTCGCCAGCCCTTCGAGGTTGAGCAGCAGGCTCGCGGCGGCGGCGGGCGTCGCGGCGAGGCCAACCATCAGCAATAGCGGTCCGGCGATGCCGCCGCTCAGCACCACCAATGCCAGCCACGGCAGATCGGCGCGGCGCAGCGGCGCCTCCACGAAAACGCCAGCCCGACGGCGCCCCGCGGCAACGATGGCGAGGCCGATCCCCGACCCGAGATACAGCAACCCCGCCAACAGCCAGGGATCGAGGCCGGCGCCGAGCAGCAACTTGGCGAACGGCGTGCTGGCGCCGAACAATGCGGCGGACGACAGCGCCAGCGGCACGCCGGGCCAGAGGATCGCGGAGCGCGACATCGACGCGAGTATAGCGAAGCAGGCTTGCCCCGGGCGGCTATTTCATGCCCCGATCTGGCAGCGATGATGGAGGCAGGCGATGCGCGTGTTCACGACGGTGCCGCAGGGCAATCTTCGCCAAGTCCCGGCGGCGGCGCGCGAGGCCGAGGCGCAGGGCTATGACGGCATCGTCGCGATGGAGAACCAGCACGACCCGTTTCTGGCGTTGGCCGTCGCCGGCGCCGCGACCGGGCATATCGAATTGCACACCGGCGTCGCAATCGCCTTTGCACGCACTCCGATGGCGGTCGCCGAAGTGGGATGGGACATGGCCGCCGCGTTCGGCGGCGCGCGAATCACGATCGGCCTCGGCTCGCAGGTGCGCGCCCATAACGAGCGGCGATTTTCGGTGCCGTGGGCGCCGCCGGCGCCGCGCATGCGCGAATACGTCCAGGTGTTGCGCGCGATCTGGCGCTGCTGGCAGACCGGCGAAAAGCCCGCCTACGAGGGCCGTCACTACAAATTCACGCTAATGACGCCGAATTTCACGCCGCCCCGGATCGAGGGGCCGACGCCCGCGGTCATGATCGCCGCGGTCGGCCCGGCCATGCTGAAGGTCGCGGCCGAGGAATGCGACGGGGTCAAACTGCACGGCTTCTGCACCCGCAAATATTTGACCGACCAGATCATGCCGCGCATCGAGGCCGGTCTTGCCGCGCGCGGCCGCCGCCGCGAGGACCATGAAATCTCGGGCGGCGGTTTTCTCGCCACCGGCCCCGACGACGCGAGCGTCGCCCAGCGCTTCGAGTGGGTGCGCCAGCGCGTCGCGTTCTACGGCTCGACCCCGGCCTATTACCCGGTCTTCGCCGCGCACGGCCTCGAGGACCTTGGCCATAAGCTGAACGCCATGGTGCGTCAGGGCAGATGGCAGGATCTGGCGAAAGAGGTGCCGGACGAGATCGCGCATCTGTTCGCCGCGGTCGGCCGCCATGACGAAATCGTCGGCGCCATCGAACGCCGCTTCGGCGGCCTCGTCGATGCGTTGACCTTGCGCGGTGATGGCGTCGGCGAAGTGCCGCCCGACCTGGTGCAGGACATCCGCCGCGTCCCGCACCGCTACCGGGTATTGCCGCGATGATCAGCGCGTTGCGGCTCTGAGATAGGCCGCGCTACGAGCGCGGCTCGGTGTCCTCGGCGCCGGACAAGAGCCGGGTCGGAAAGCCGGCGGCGACCAGCGCGTCGACCAGCGTATCGACATGCCGGCGGTTCTGCGTCTCGACGACGACATCGAGTTCGGCCCGCTTGACCGAGGTGTCGTGAAACAGGCGCTGGTGGTGCACCTCGACGATGTTGCCGCCGAGGCCGCCGATGACTCCCGAGACGCGTGACAACACGCCCGGCAGATCGGGCAATTCCGCGCGCAACCGCACGAGGCGCCCGCCGCGCACCAGCCCGCGCATCAGCAATGAGGCGAGGAGGCGCGCGTCGATATTGCCGCCGGTCAGCACGATGCCGACGCGCCGGCCGCGAAAGCGCCCCGGTTCGGCCAACAGCGCCGCGACCCCCGCCGCCCCGGCGCCCTCGACAATCAGCTTCTGGCGCTCGATCATCAATTCGATCGCCGCCTCCAATTGCCGCTCGCCGACCAGGTGCACCTCATCGACGAGATCGGCGGCGATGCGCCGGGTCAGCATGCCCGGCTCCTTGACGGCGATGCCCTCGGCGAGCGTCGTCGCCTCGACCGGCAGCCCCGGCTCCTCGCCGCGCAGCACGCGGTACATCGAGGGGTAGAGCGCCGATTGCACGCCGTGCACCGCGATCTGCGGCGCCAGCGCCTTCGCGGCGATGGCGATGCCGGAGATCAGCCCGCCGCCGCCGACCGGCACCAGCAGCGCGTCGAGGTCGGGCCGGTCGGCCAGCATCTCCAGCGCTATCGTGCCCTGGCCGGCGATCACCGCGGGATCGTCATAGGGGTGCACGGGTACGAGGCCGTGCTGCTGCGCCAGCGCCTCGGCGGCGCGGCGCGCATCAACAAGGCCCGCGCCCTTCAGCACGACCTTGGCGCCCAACGCCTCGGTGCGGTCGATCTTGGTGAACGGGGTGCCCTGCGGCATCACGATCGTCGCCGGGATGCCGAGCCGGCGCGCGTGATAGGCGACGCCCTGGGCGTGGTTGCCGGCCGACATCGCGACGACCCCAGCGCGCTGCTCGGCCTTGTCGAGGCCGAGCAGCTTGTTCAGCGCGCCGCGTTCCTTGAACGAGCCGGTCGGGTGCAACGTCTCCATCTTCAGGAAGACCTCGCACCCAGCCAAGTCGGACAGCGCCTCGGCGCGTACGGTCGGCGTCGCAGTCACGGCGCCGGCGATCGCCGTGGCGGCATGGCGGATATCGGCGATCGTGACCGGCAAGTTGCTCATTAGAGGCTCCGAGACATTCAGCGCGGCGTCAGCGTCAAGGTCGCGACCGGCGCGGCGCGGCCGGGCATCAGCCAGCCGAAATCACGCCAGCGCTCCAGCAGATCGGCGAAATGCGGCGACAACGGGTTGCCCGACTGGCCCGGCGCCGCGATCATCCTCGCATCGGCCGGCGCCGCGAGGTCGGTGATGATACGCAGCCCGGCGCCGAAACGCTGGGCAAACGGGTCGCGCTCGTCGTGGATCGTCGTCGCACCGCGGTCGACCGTGTCGAAGCCGCCGGCGGTCGGGATATCGACCGCTGTCAGGTCGCGCAACAGCGGAATGCGGCTGAATACCGGGTTGGGAAACTCGGCGACATGAGCGCGCCCCCATGTCCAGCGGGCGATATCGGGGCCGTAGGATTGGCGCAGTTCGGCCAATGCCGCGGCCAATGTGCTGGACAGCAGCGCGTTGCAGTCGCCCGCCTGCTGTTCCTTCGCCGCGCACCATTCCGGATGTCCGGTCAATACCGCCGCGACAATCTGAGGCTTCAGGTCCCAGAACTCCGCCGCAGCGTTACCGACATGGCCGAGCAGCAGGTCGCGCGCGAAGAGGCGCAGCCAGGCTGTGAACACGAGCGGCGCGACCTTGTCGCGATCCATGCGGAAGTCCCAGGCGCGCAGCATGTCGAGCGCCTGCCGCGCCGTCGCGTCCTGCGGCGCGATACGGGTCATCAGCGGCACCAGATGTTGCGCCGCAATCGACAGCGTATCTGCTTCGATCGCGGCGCTCGATGCCGGCGTCTGCAGCGGCGTCTCGGTCAGCAATTGCGTGATGCGGCGGAAGCGGTGCGGCAAATCCCAGTCGTGCGACAGGAAATAGGGATAGCTGTCGGGCACGATGCGGTTGTTGGCGCTGACGAAATGGCCGGAGGTCGGGTTCGTCGCCTGCGGCAGCCGGTCGAACGGAATATAGCCCGTCCAGTCGTATTCGCCGGTCCAGCCGGGCTGGGGCACCCACCCGTCGCCTTTCTTCCTGACCGGCACATGTCCCGGGGCGATAAAGCCGATCGTGCCGTCCACGTCGGCGTAGACCGTGTTCTGCTGCGGCCCTACCCAGTCCTGCAATGCGGTGCGGAAGCCGTCCCAGTCCGATGCTCGCTCGATGTTCCACAGCGCCCCAGCGGTGCGGTCGCCGGGTTCGAGAAACGGCGCGGCCAGCGCCAGCACATGCCCCTCTTCGGCGGCGCCGGCCGGCAGCACGTCGGAGATGATCGGCCCGTGACGCGTGGCACGGACGGTCAGCGCGATCGGGCGCGCGCCCTTGACGGCGATCGTCTCTTGCCGCGTCGTGAACACGGCGCTGCCGTCCGGCGTCATGTATCGCGCCGGATCGGCGGGATCGACCTTCTCGATGAACAAATCCTCGACATCGCTGCCGGTATTGGTAAAGCCCCAGGCGATCTTGTCGTTATGGCCAATCACGACAAACGGCGCGCCGGCGACCGTGGCGCCGGCGATCTCGCGCTCGGGGGTCTTGAGCCGCGCCAGGTACCAGAACCCCGGCGCGCTGAAGCCGAGATGCGGGTCGTTGGCGAGGAGCGGCTTGCCGCTCTTGCTGTGCGCGCCGTCGACCACCCAGTTGTTCGAGGCGAAGACCGGGCCGAGCAATGTCAGCGGCGGCAGCGCGGCGTAGAGCCGGTCGAGCGGCAGGCTGCGATAGAGTTCGGAGAGCGCGGCCAGCGTCGTCGGCGCATCCTTCGGATAGGACGGGTAGAGAAAGGCGAGCTGGTCGGGGGTCAGGGTGCGCAACAGACGCGCGCGCTGCAATTCGCCGCGGTAATTGCCGGCGAGCTCCAGATCCATCAGCTTGCCCCAGACGAGGCTGTCGGCCGGGCGCCACGGTTCCGGCTTGAAGCGAAGCAGCACAAACTCGGGCGGCAAGGCGCCGGAGCGCGTCGCCAGAAAGGCGTTGACCCCGGCTGCATAGGCCTCCAGCCCCTGCCGCACCGGCGCCGACAGCAGCGGCAGCTCCGCCTCGGCAAGCCGGTAAAGCCCAAGCACGCGCATCTGCCGGTCGATCGAAACGGCGCGCCGGCCGAAGATTTCGGCGAGCCGCCCTGCGCCGTAGCGCCGCATCAGCTCCATCTGGAACAGCCGGTCCTGGGCATGGACAAAGCCGAGACCGAAGACGGCGTCGGGATCGTTGCCGGCGGTGATCAGCGGCACGCCCGCCGCATCGCGCGCGATCGTCACCGCACCGCCGAGGCCATTGACGACGATCGTGCCGTTGGTCTTCGGCAGCGACGAGCGCAGATAGAGATAGCCGCCGCCGATGACGACGAGCAGCAGCACCAGGACGCC
>DATEKP010000091.1:0-3931 GCA_035277405.1 Allostellaceae bacterium
GCGGCCGGCTGGCGCTGGTCGGCATCGGCCCGGGCGACCCCGCGTGGCGCACGCCCGAAGCGAGCGCCTTGCTGGCGGCGGCCGACGACATCGTCGGCTACCGGCTCTATCTCGACCTGCTCGGCCCGGTTCCCGCCGGCAAGCGCCGGCACGACAGGGCGATCGGCGAGGAGGCCGAGCGCGCCCGCCTCGCGCTCGACCTTGCGGCGCAGGGCGGCGCGGTGGCGCTGGTCTCGTCCGGCGATCCGGGCATCTACGGTCTCGCGGCGCTGGTGTTCGAGCTGATCGACCGCGAAGGGCGGCGCGACTGGTCGGCGGTGGAAATCGTCGTGGCTCCCGGGGTTAGCGCGATGCAGGCCGCCGCCGCCCGCCTCGGCGCGCCGCTCGGGCACGATTTCTGCGCGATCTCGCTGTCCGACCTGCTGACCCCGTGGCCGGCGATCCGCACGCGCCTTGCCGCTGCGGCTGCGGCCGATTTTGTCATCGCGCTCTACAACCCGCGTTCGGCGCGCCGACCCGACCGGCTGTCCGAGGCCGCGGCGATCCTGCTCGCCCATCGGCCGCCCGCGACGCCGTGCCTCCTCGCGCGCAATCTCGGCCGCGACGGCGAGAGCCGACGCGTGCTGCGCCTCGACCGCCTCGCGGAGGCCGAGGCCGACATGCTGAGCCTCGTCATCATCGGCAGCAGCCGCACCCGGCTGATCGCCGGCGATCCGCCGCGCCTTTACACGCCGCGCGGCTATTTCGCGGACGACGCGCGATGACCGTGCATTTCATCGGCGCCGGGCCGGGCGCGGCGGATCTGATCACGGTGCGCGGCCTGCGCCTGATCGAGCGCTGCCCGGTGTGTCTCTACGCCGGCTCGCTGGTGCCGCGGGCGGTCGTCGCGGCGGCGCCGGCGGGCGCCCGGGTTGTCGATACCGCGCCGCTGACACTGGACGAGATCATCGGGGAATTCGCGGCGGCGCACCAACGCGGCCTTGACGTGGCGCGGGTCCACTCGGGCGACCCCTCGCTCTACGGCGCGATCGCCGAGCAGATGCGCCGGCTCGATCGGCTAGCCATCCCTTATGACGTGACCCCCGGCGTGCCCGCCTTCGCCGCGGCGGCGGCGGCATTGCGCCGCGAGCTGACGCTGCCGGGCGTGGCGCAGAGCGTGATCCTGACCCGCACCGCGACGCGCGCCTCGGCAATGCCCGACGGCGAGAGCCTGGAGCGCTTCGCGGCAAGCGGCGCGACGCTCGCAATCCACCTCTCGATCGCCAATCTGGTGCGCGTCGTGCGCGCGCTGCTGCCGTATTACGGCAGCGACTGCCCGGCCGTTGTCGCCCATCGCGTCAGCTGGCCCGACGAGCGGCTGATCCGCGGCACGCTCGCCGATATCCGCGAGCGCACGAAGGCCGCCGGCATCACCCGCACGGCGCTGATCATGGTCGGGCGGGCGCTAGCCGGCGACGGCGCCGACAGCCGGCTCTACGCCGCCGACCACCACCATGTGCTGCGGCCGCGGCCGATCGCGCCGCCGGCCGGACGAGCGGACAACGCCAGCGATGTCTGACGCGGCGATGCGGGCGGCGATCGTCGTCGGCGCGGGCCTCGCCGCCTGCCTCGGCACGCGGGCGCTGATCCCGCTGTTGATCCGCGCCGCGATGCTCGACCGGCCGAACGAGCGCTCGTCCCACTATGCGCCGACGCCGCGCGGCGGCGGCATCGCAGTCGTCGCGGCCGTGGTGCTCGCCTGGCTGGCATTGGCCGCACAGGGATTGACGACGGCGCTCCCCTGGCCGGTGCTGGCGGGCGGCGTGCTGCTGGCACTCGTTTCGTGGATCGACGACCGGCGCGGTCTCGCGCCATTGCCGCGCCTCGTCGCGCAATTCGCCGCGATCGGTGCCGGGATGGCGGCACTGCACCCGGCCGGCGCGGTGTTTCAGGGATGGCTGCCGCCGGCCGCCGATGCCGCCGCAACCGCCCTCTTATGGGTGTGGTTCGTCAATTTGTTCAACTTCATGGACGGGATCGACGGGCTGGCCGGCAGCGAGGCGGCGGCGATCGGCACTGGCCTGGCGATGTTTGCCGCTCTCGGAATCGGCCGCGACCCCACTCTCGCGACGCCTGCGGCAGCGGCGGCGGCGGCCGCGCTCGGCTTCCTGGTGTGGAACTGGGCGCCGGCACGCATTTTTCTCGGCGATGTCGGCAGCGTGCCGCTCGGTTATCTGCTCGGCTTCCTGCTGCTGTCGGCCGCTTCCGGCGGCCATTGGCGCCTCGCGCTGATCCTGCCGCTTTATTTCCTCGCTGACGCGACGATCACGCTCGCCCGCCGGCTCTTGCGCGGCGAGCGCGTATGGCAGCCGCATCGCGAGCATTTCTACCAGCGCGCGGTGCGCCGCGGCCTCGGCCACGCGGCGGTCGTACGGCGGGTGCTCGCCGCCGATCTCGCGCTGATCGCGCTCGGCTGGGCGGCCGAGAACGGCTGGGGGGTCGCCGCGCCAATCGTCGCGGTGATCCTTGTGCTGGCATTGCTCGCGAGCCTCGCCGGCTTGCGGCAGCGCGGGGCGCCCCCTATACCGGCCGCCTCGCCGCGCGCCGAGGAGAAACCGCCATGACCGACACGCGACCGATCCGCCGCGCGTTGATCTCGGTCAGCGACAAGGAAGGGCTGGTGCCGCTGGCGCGCGCGTTGTCGGGGCGCGGTGTCGCGCTGGTCTCGACCGGCGGCTCGGCGCGCGCGCTGGCCGAAGCCGGGTTGCCGGTGGCCGAGGTCGCCGCCGTGACCGGCTTTCCCGAGATGCTCGACGGCCGCGTCAAGACCCTGCATCCGGCGGTGCATGGCGGCCTGTTGGCGCGGCGCGACAGACCCGATCATCGAGAAGCGCTGGCTGCGCATGATATTGCCGAGATCGATCTCCTGGTGTGCAACCTCTACCCGTTCGCCGCGACCGTCGCGTCGGGGGCGGAGCGCGCGGAGTGCATCGAAAATATCGATATCGGCGGCCCGGCGCTGATCCGCGCCGCCGCCAAGAACCACGAATTCGTCGCCGTCGTCACCGACCCGGCCGACTACCGGCCCTTGCTCGACGAGATTGCCGCCGCGGGCGGGACCGGCCTCGCGACGCGGCGTCGGCTGGCGCGCAAGGCGTACGCGCTGACCGCCGCCTACGACGCGGCTGTCGCCCGCTGGTTCGAGCAGCAGGAAGGCGTCGTCTTTCCGCCGACCCTGGTCGGGGTCGCCGAATTCGCCGCCGACACCCGCTACGGCGAGAACCCGCACCAGAAAGCGGCGCTCTACCGCAACGAGGGGCGCCGCCCCGGCGTCGTTACGGCGCGGCAGGTGCAGGGCAAGGAACTCTCCTACAACAACTACGCCGACACTGACGCCGCCTTCGAGCTGGTTGCCGAATTCGCCGAGCCGGCGGTTGCGATCATCAAGCACGCCAACCCGTGCGGCGTCGCGCTCGGCAAGGGTCTGCGCGATGCCTGGGAGCGGGCCTTGGCTTGCGACCCGGTCAGCGCGTTCGGCGGCATCGTCGCGGTGAACCGCCAACTCGACGCGGCCACCGCCGAGGCCATCGCCCGGCTGCTGATCGAGGTCGTGATCGCCCCCGATGCCGAGCCGGCGGCACGCGAAATCCTCGCACGCAAGAGCGCATTGCGCCTGTTGCTGACCGGCGCGATGCCCGACCCCCAGGCCGAGGGCTGGATGGTGCATTCATTGGCCGGCGGCCTGCTGCTGCAGCAGCGCGACCGGGTCAACGCCCGCCGCGAGGACCTGAAGGTGGTGACACAGCGGGCGCCGAGCGAGGCGGAGATCGCCGACCTCTTGTTCGCCGACATCGTCGCCAAGCACGTCAAGTCGAACGCGATCGTCTTCGCCAAGGGCGGCGCCGCGGTCGGCATCGGCGCCGGACAGCCGAGCCGGGTCGATAGCGCCAGG
>DATEKP010000092.1:0-2115 GCA_035277405.1 Allostellaceae bacterium
GCAGACTTCGGCGACGTTGGAGCCCGGCTGCGAGCGCGCGTTGCGCCTCAGCGGCACGTGCCGCGACCCGCTGGCGCATCACTTGGTGATGCTTTACCGGGTGCGGCAGCGTGCGGGCGAGTTCGACATCCTGCACCTGCATACCGACTACCTGCATTTCCCGTTATTCGCCGATCTCGCCGAGAAGACAGTGACGACCCTGCACGGCCGGCTTGACGTCCCCGACCTGCCGGTGATCATGCGCGAGTTTCCGACAATGCCGCTGGTCTCGATCTCGCAGGCGCAGCAGGCGCCGATCCCCTGGGCGAACTGGCGCGGCACGGTGCTGCATGGCCTGCCCGGTGATCTGCACCGAGCCGGAAGCGGCGCCGGCGGCTATCTCGCCTTCCTCGGCCGGATCAGCCCGGAAAAGGGCGCAGACCGGGCGATCGCGATCGCTCGCCGTGCCGGTCTGCCGTTGCAGATTGCGGCCAAGGTCGATCGCCAGGACGAGGAATATTACGCGCATCAGGTCGCGCCGCTGCTCAATGATCCGTTGATCGAGTATGTCGGTGAAATCGGCGAAGCCGACAAAGGCGCCTTTCTCGGCGACGCGCTGGCGCTGCTGTTCCCGATCGACTGGCCCGAGCCGTTCGGGCTCGTGCTGATCGAGGCGATGGCGACCGGAACGCCGGTCATTGCGTTCCGCCGCGGCGCCGTGCCCGAAATTGTCGAGGACGGGCTCACCGGCTTCATCGTCGATGATGTCGCCGGCGCCGCCGCCGCCCTGCAGCTTGTGCCGGCAATGGATCGCGCGGCGATCCGCCGGCGCTTCGAGGAGCGCTTCACGGCGCCGCGCATGGCGCAGGATTACCTCGCGCTCTACCGAAGCCAGCTGTCGGCGGCGGCAGGATCGGGGTATTTCGCCGAAAAGCCCGCCAGGCGCACCATCGAAGCGGCCGAATAGCCGGGCCGGAGAGCAGCGATGGCAGGGGCGGCGGCAGGGGCGGCGGCAGGGGCGGCGATGCGCAGCGGCGAGGCGGGTTCGCGGTTCCGCATCGCCGCGACCGGGGCGCATCGCGAGACGCGAACCCGTATCCTGAAGCACGACGACACGTTTGCCGTGCTCAACCAGTTCGGCGACATCGCGCGCGAAGAAGGCAGCCCCGACGGCCTTTATCATCGCGATACGCGGTTTCTGTCCTGCTTCGAACTGCGGCTGAACGGCGACCGGCCGCTGCTGCTGAGTTCGAACCCGGCCGAGGATTATTCCGCCCTCGCGGTCGATCTGGCCAATACCGACACGATCGCCGCCGACGGCACCCCGCTGCAGCGCGACCTGATCTACCTCAGCCGGCGCCAGCTGATCTGGCGCGCCGCCTATTACGAGCTGCTGGTGGTGCGCAATTTCGACACGCGCCGGCACAACGCCACCTTGGAGCTGCAGTTCGCCGCCGATTTCGCCGACGTGTTCGAGGTGCGCGGGCAAAAACGGGCGCATCGCGGCCGCTTTCTACCGGACGAAGTAGCGGAGGATCGGGTCGAGCTGCGCTATCGCGGGCTCGACCGCATCGATCGCATCACACGCCTGCGTTTCTTCCCGGTCCCGTCGCGGCTCGACCGCGGCACCGCGTGCTTCGCGCTCGACCTGCCGCCCGGCGGCTGGTGCCGCATCGGCGTGCGCGTCAGCTGCAACCCGTCGGCCGCGGCGGAATGGAATGTGCGCCGGTTCTATCGCTCGATGCGCAGCGCCCGCCATGCGATGCGGGCGGCGTCCGGCCGGGCCGGCAACATCGAAGGCTCCAACCCGATCTTCAACGAGCTGGTGGGCCGCTCGGCCGCCGACATCGCGATGCTCGTCACCGACACCGAGCACGGCCCTTTTCCTTACGCCGGTATCCCCTGGTACAGCACCGCTTTCGGGCGCGACGGCATCATCACGGCCCTGTTGATGCTGTGGCTCGACCCCGGCATCGCCAAAGGGGTGCTCGGCTTTCTTGCGGCGACGCAGGCGACCGAGCTCGATGCCGAACGCGATGCCGAGCCGGGCAAGATCCTGCACGAAATGCGCGACGGCGAGATGGCCCGCACCGGCGAGGTGCCGTTCGCGCGCTATTACGGCAGCGTCGATGCAAC
>DATEKP010000093.1:0-5163 GCA_035277405.1 Allostellaceae bacterium
CAGGTCGAGGCCGGCATCGTCCGGCCGGACCGCGACGACACCTGCTACGTCGCCGATCTGGCTGCAAGCCGCGCCGCATCCGAGGCTGGCGACCGGCTGATCCGCGATCCGTTTCTGATCGTCGAGATCCTGTCGCCGAGCACTTCCGACTTCGACCGCCAGACCAAGATCGCGGATTACCGGCGCATCGCCAGCGTCGCGGAAATTCTGCTGATCGATTCCGCGAGCATGTTCGCCGAGGTCCTACGGCGGGAGGGCGAGCGCTGGATCACCGAGATCGTGCAGGGGCCGCAGCCCGTGCTGGCGCTCGCCTCGGTGCCGCTGAGCATTGCAATGGCCGAGCTCTATGACGGCATTCCGCTCCCCGAGCCGCGGCCCGGCGCGCGAACGGCGGGCTGATACAGGATGCTTGGCGGTCGGCGGCCGACCCCGCGCGCTTTCGCCGGCTTCGTGTTGGCGGCGAGCGTCATCGTGCTCGGCGCGGCGCTCGCTTCGCAATATTGGGGCGGGCTGGCGCCCTGCGAACTCTGTCTGCTGCAGCGCTGGCCATGGGCGATCGCGATCGCCGCCGCGGCGGTCGCTTTTGTCATGGACAACCGGCCGTCGTTGCCTTGGCTCGCGCTGGGACTGGCGCTGCTGTTCGCCGCCGGCGCGGCCGTCGCGTTCTACCATGTCGGGGTCGAGCAGCGCTGGTTTGCCGGGCCGAGCGCCTGCACCGCGCATGGCGGGGCGATGACGCTCGAAGAGATGAAGCGTCAGATTCTGGGCACCGCGCCGGTGCTGTGCGACAAGGTGCAATGGTCGCTGTTCGGGGTCTCGCTGGCCGGCTGGAATCTTCTCGCCTCTCTGGTGATGGCGGCGATCTGCGCCGCGGTGTTCGTGCGCGCGCGCCGCATGGCGGCGCATCGGGCGGTGCCGGCGTGATGGGCGAGCGCCCGCCTTATCTTCCCGGCGATCCTGTGCCGGCCGACGAGGTCGGACCGGCGATCCGTGTCGATCATGCCGGCGAATACGGCGCCGTGCGAATTTACGACGGCCAGTTGGCGGTGCTCGGGCGCGGCCGGGCGCGCGACGAAATCCGCCGCATGGCCGAACAGGAAAAGCGCCACCTCGCCGCGTTCGACGCGCTGGTCGCTGAACGGCGGGTGCGACCGACGGCTTTGCAGCCGTTGTGGCATATCGCCGGCTATGCCCTCGGGGCGGCGACGGCGCTGCTTGGCGAGCGCGCGGCGATGGCGTGCACGGTCGCGGTCGAAGAGGTCATCGACGAGCATTACCGCGCCCAGGCCGAGCGGCTCGCCGCGATCGACCCGGCGCTGGTCGCGACGATCGAGGAGTTCCGCGCCGACGAACTGCGCCACCGCGATACGGCGCTCGACCACGGCGCCGCGGCGGCGCCCGGTTACGAGCTGATCTCCGCCGTCGTCAAAACCGGCTCGCGCCTCGCAATCTGGCTTTCCACCCGCATCTAAGCTCGTCGTTGCGAGGAGCGCAGCGACGAAGCAATCCCGGCGAGATTGCTTCGCTTCGCTCGCAATGACTGCGGCTGGGTCGTTCCGCCATGCCAGCCCCGCGATACGCGCGGTTGAAACCCGCGGGCGGGCGCCGTTATCCTGGACGTCCGCGGACGCCACCGGCGGCCGACCGAGAAGGAGCAACGAGACCGATGCAGCAAAAGCTCATCTCCGGCGACAACCACATCGACCTGACCTACTGCCCGGCCGACCTCTGGTCGTCGCAGGCGCCGGCAAAGTGGAAGCAGAACGCGCCGCGCACCGAGATGAAGAATGACGGGCTGCACTGGTTCGTCGGCGATATCGACCGCGGCATGTGGAACGGCGTCGGCCCCGGCTTCCTGCCCTACACGAAGGGCTCGTTCGGCCATATCGACGAGATGAAGGAGCTGGGCTTCGAGTGGAATTATTTCCCCGGTGCCGCCCCGCGCCCGACCACTCCGGAACTGCGCCTCGCCGATCTCGACCGCGACGGTCTCGAAAAGGAGGTCGTCTACGGCTGCCTGATGGTCAACGACCTGATTGCCGATACCGAACTGCGCGCCTGGGTCGACCGCATCTATAACGACTGGGTCGCCGATTTCGCCCGGCGCTCCGACCCGAACCGCGTCTTTCCGCTCGCCATCATCCCGAATACCGACCCGGAGGCCGCCGCCGCCGAAGTGCGGCGCTGCGCCAAGATGGGCCTCAAAGGCGGCGATCTCGCGTTCAAGGGGATGACCCCGCCACTCTATCACCCGGCCTGGTTCAAGCTGTGGGAGGCGGCGGCCGAATGCAAGTTCCCGATCTCGTTCCATTCGACCGGGTTCAAGGCGGTGCGGGCGCCCGACAACCCGGAGATGGAGAAGGAGGTGTTCACGCAGTGGCGGCTGGTGCGCTCGGCATTGTTCCAGCTCGACACGATGGAGGTGCTGGTCTCGGTATTGGCCTCCGGCGCTTGCGAGAAATACCCGGACTTCAATTTCGTGCTCGGCGAGAGCGGCGTCACCTGGCTGCCCTACGTATTCGACCGGCTCGACACCGAATACGAGGACCGCGCCCGGAGCCTCAATTTCAAGCTCAAGCCGTCCGACTATTTTCGCCGACAGGGCTTCGTCACCTATCAGCAGGACAAGTACCTGGAGCCGATCGTGCCGCTGATCGGCGAGGACAACATCATCTGGGGCGCCGACTACCCGCACCCCGATTGCATCTGGCCCAATTCGCACGCGACGTTGGCGAAGAACCTCTCCGCGTTTTCGCCGGCGGTGCAGAAGAAGCTCATCTACGACAACGTCACGCGCCTTTACGGCCTGGGCTGACCGGCGCAGCCGCTGCGCTCCACCCGCGATGGCGGGCAGCCGTCATCGCGGTGCGCGGGCGGCGATGCGGGTTACGTTTTCCGGCATGGACGCGGCGGCCGGATTCCTGACCGACCGCCGCTTCGGCGCCGCGGCGAACCACCGCCGCACCCGCGCCCAGCGCGGCGCCGAAACCTCTGTGACGGAAGGGGGCGCCTCGCCCAGCGCCGTGGCCAGCACCTGGCGGGCCTCGGCTTCCTCGATCCAGTGCAACGGCATTGGCTTGCGCATGGCGGGATGCGCTCCGTCGCGCGAGTGTTGACCCGCGCGGCACTATAGGAGCGAGGCCCTCCGCCAAGTTGTGAGGTAAGTCACATACCGGCAAAATATTAATAAAATGCCGTGGAGGCACGGCTACCCCGCCGCGGCCGGGTCGATGTCCTGCGCGCCGACCGTGCGGTAACGATACTCGTCCGGGACGGCGCGGCCGGTATCGGTGAAGGCGCGGCGCACCGCCTCGACATTATTGCCGAGGATGCGGCGGCGGTTGTCGCGAATCCAGCGGTTGGACTGGGCGAGCGGGTCGGCCGACCCCTGGAAGCGCGGCATCACATAGCGCGCGAACAGCTCATAGCTCTTCAGCGTATCGGCGCGGTTGGCCCATTCATGGGCACGGAACAGCACGCCGCCGAAGCCGCCGCCGCTCGCCTCGAGCAGCCGCTCGATGACGCGGATCGCGGTATCGGGCGAGCCGACCAACGTCGTCAGCGTCTTGACCCCGTCGCGCACCGGGTCCTGCGAGGTGCCGGGGACGCGGCCCAGCGTCTCCTCGAAATAGGTCGTCGTCTCGTGCCGCTCGCCGGCCTTGACCTGGCGCAGCGCCTCCTCGTCGTCCTCGGCGATGTGCATGCCGACCACGATGCGCCAGTCCTTGCGGTTCATCGCCGTGCCGTGCTGGGCGGCGGTGTCCTCGGCGATCTTCCATTGGCTCGCCATCGCCTCGGGGCCGCCCGGCAGCCCGGCGCCGATCGACAACACGCCGAGCCCGTGCCTGCCGGCCGCTACCATGCCGAACGGGGTGATCGTGCTGGCGACCGCAATGTGGAAGCGCGGGTCCGAATAGGGCGCCAGATGCAGCCGCGCCTCGCGCAATTCGAACCAGTCGGTCCGCATCGTCACCGGCTCGTCGCATTTGAGCAGGCGGACGATCGCGTCGAGCGACTCTTCCATGCGGCGGCGCAGATGCACCGGTTCGATGCCCATCATGTAGGCGTCGGACGGCAAGGCGCCGGGCCCGCAGCCGAGCATGACGCGGCCCCGCGTCATGTGGTCGAGCTGCACGAAGCGCTGCGCGACGAGGAACGGGTGGTGGTAGGGCAGGCTGGTGACGCCGGAGCCGAGCATGATCGTGCGGGTACGCGAAGCCGCCTCGGCGATGAAGATTTCCGGCGAGGCGATGACCTCCCAGCCGGCCGAATGGTGCTCGCCGATCCACGCTTCGTCATAGCCGAGCCAGTCGAGCCACTCGACCAGCTCCATGTCGCGCGCCATCGCCAGGGTCGGGTTCTCGCCGAGGCGGTGGAACGGCGCGAGAAAGATGCCGAATTTCATGCCGCGCTGCGCCATGCGTCTATCCTCCGGAATTCTGTCTCTCTATCCTGCCGCCATTCCCCCGCTAACGCGATCCCACAGAAGGAGGCAGAGGCCGCCATGATCCACGTTCTCGCCATCATCACCGCGAAGCCCGGCAAGCGCGAGGAGGTCTTGGGACATTTCCGCGCCAATATGTCGGCGGTGCACGCCGAAGAGGGCTGCATCGAATACGGCCCGGCGAGCGACGCCGAGGGCGGCCCCGGCGCCAAATATGGGGCCGATACGTTTGTCGTGATCGAGAAATGGCAGAGCCTCGATCACCTGAAGGCGCACGCCGCCTCACCGCACATGCAGGCCTACGCCGCCAAGACCCGCGACCTGCTCGCCGGCCGCGAAATCCACGTGCTGTCCCCGGCGGGCTAGAGAACGGCTTCGGTTCGGTGTTCCAGCCAGGGCACGGGATTGCTTCGCTTCGCTCGCAATGACGACCCAAAGGCGGTCATTGCGAGGAGCGAAGCGACGAAGCAATCCCGACGTGCCGGTTTAACCTGTTCGTCATACCGGCGAAGGCCGGTTTCCACAGCCGAAGTGGACCCCGGCCTGCGCGGGATTTTTGCGTGAGACGCGACGCACTGGAGCACTGCAGCAGCGCTTTGCGTCCTTACGATGACGTAAGTCAATGGTCACGTTTAGAAAACCGTCATCCTGAGGAGACCGCGAAGCGGTCGTCTCGAAGGACGCACGAGGCTTGTCCAACGCGCCCGAGCGGCTTGTGC
>DATEKP010000094.1:0-4851 GCA_035277405.1 Allostellaceae bacterium
TATCCCAGAGGCCGGTGTTTTTGGGTTCCGGGTTCGCCGCGTTGCGGCGCTCCGGGATGACGGTGCTGGATGAGCGAGCGGCTAGACCAGCTCCGCTTTCTGGAGGCGCTGCTGTTCGCTTCGCCCGAGCCGTTGTCCGACGACGAGCTGGCGCGGCGGCTTGACGAGGAGGCGGATGTGCCGGCGCTGCTTGGCGAACTCGCCGCCGCCTATGCCGAGCGCGGCGTCAACCTGGTGCGCGCGGCCGGCGGCTGGACGTTCCGCACGGCGCCCGACCTGGCGCCGTTGCTGCGCAGCGAGCGGGCGGTGGCGCGCAGACTGTCGCGCGCCGCGGTCGAGACCCTTGCGATCGTCGCCTATCACCAGCCGGTGACGCGCGCCGAAATCGAGGCGATCCGCGGCGTCGCGTTGGCGCGCGGCACGCTCGACCGGCTGATGGAGGCCGGCTGGGTGCGGCCGATGGGGCGGCGCGAGACGCCGGGACGGCCGCTCAACTGGGGTACGACGCCGGGCTTTCTTTCCCATTTCGGGTTCGACAGCCTGGGCGAATTGCCCGGTCTCGAGGAGTTGCGCGCCGCCGGGCTGCTGGATATCGGGCCGGTGGCGCTCGGCGAGGCCGCATCCGCCGCGGCGGGCGAAAGCGAGGCCTGAGGCCGCGTGCGGCGGCCGCGATTGCCGCTGCCGCCGGTTTTTGCGATAACACGCACGGTTTGCAGAGCAGTCCGATGTTGATTTCATTTCTCCGGAGCGCCGATGTTCTTTGATATCGGCTGGCCGGAATTGATGCTGATCGGGGTCGTCGCGCTGGTCGTGATCGGCCCGAAAGACCTGCCGCGCGCGATGCGCATTGCGGGCTACTGGCTGCGCAAGGCGCGCGGCCTGTCGCGCGACTTCCAGAACAGCGTCGAGCAGATGATCCGCGAATCCGAGCTCGACGAGATGCGCCAGCAATTGAAGCAGGCGAGCGAGTTCGATCTCGATAGCGAGGTCCACAAGACGATCGATCCGTCGGGCGAGCTGACCGCGAGCATCAAGGCGCCCGACTACTTCGAGGAGGCGCCGCCGGGCGCGGTCGCGCATGCCGAGACGGCCGAGCCGGCCGAGGTGCAGGGCGAATTGCCGCTGCCGGAGCCGGCCGAGGCGCCGGCGCCCGGATCGGCCCATGCGGCGGAGGATCACCCGAGCGAGCCGCAACCCGCGGCGCACGAACCGGTGCCGGCCGCCCCGGCGGCGCCGCAGGCGTAGCCCGCGATGGCCGACGACAACAAACCCGACGACAACAAAGAGGACGAGCTTGAAGCCGGCCGCATGCCGTTGCTCGACCATCTGACCGAGCTGCGCAACCGCCTGTTGTGGTCATTCGGCGCGATCATCATCGCGTTTCTGGTCAGCTACCAGTTCAAGCACACGATCTACGATTTCCTGGCGCATCCGCTGTTCGTGATCCTGGCCGACGAACCCGGGCGCAAGATGATCTTCACCGGGCTGACCGAGGCCTTCTTCACCTATGTCAAGGTGTCGTTCTGGGCGGCGATCTGCATCTCGTTTCCGGTCATCGCGATCCAGGTGTGGAAATTCGTCGCGCCCGGCCTCTACAAGAACGAGCGCCACGCCTTCCTGCCCTACCTGGTTGCGACGCCGGCCTTGTTCCTGCTCGGTGCGGCGCTGGCTTATTTCGTGGTGATTCCGTTCGCGTTCAAATTCTTCCTGAGCTTCGAAAACGCGGGCGGCGACGGCACGTTGCCGATCGTCGCGGAGCCGAAGGTCAACGAATACCTGTCCTTGGTCATGACGCTGCTGTTCGCGTTCGGCGTCGCGTTCCAGCTGCCGGTGCTGCTGACTCTGATGGCGCGCGCCGGAATATTGACCGCCGCGACGCTCGCCTCGAAGCGGCGCTATGCGATCGTCGGCATGTTCGCACTCGCCGCCGTGCTGACCCCGCCGGACATCGTCAGCCAGACCTGCCTCGCCGTCCCGCTGGTCATCCTTTACGAGGCCTCGATCGTTTCATGTCGCATGGTCGAGCGGGCGCGCGCCCGGCGCGAGGCCGAGGAGGAGGCCGCGCTGCATGCCGCCGGCAACGCCGCGGCGGGCGAGTAGCCCGGTAGCGGTTCTCCGCCTGATCGATTATTTGGTTGTCGTCCCGGCGCAAGCCGGGACCCACCGCGCCGCTTTCGAGTTGGTGGATGGGTGGGTCCCGGCTTGGGACGACAACTTGATTTGCAGCAGCGAAATGCACGATCTGCGCTGGATCAGGGAAAACCCGGAGGAGTTCGACCGCGGCCTTGCACGCCGCTTCCTCGCGCCATGCGCCGCTGAGGTGCTGGCGCTCGACCGCGAATGGCGGGCGCTCGAAACCGCGGCGCAGGAGGCGCAGGCCGCACGCAACCGCCTGTCGCGCGAAGTGGGCGCGGCCAAGAAGCGCGGCGAGCCGATTGACGAGATTCTGAGCCAGATCGCCGGCCGCAAGGAGAGCGAGGCGGCGTCGGCGGCACGGGCCGCGGCATTGCGCAAGGAACTCGACGATCTGCTCGCGGGCCTGCCCAACCTGCCGGCGCCGGACGTGCCGGACGGGCCGGACGAGGGCGCCAACCGCGAAGTGCGCCGGGTCGGCGAGCCGCCGCGCTTCAATTTCGTGCCGCGGCCCCACGAAGCGCTCGGCGAGCAGCTTGGGCTGATGGATTTCGCACGCGCGGCAAAGCTGTCGGGATCGCGCTTTGTCGTCTTGCGCGGCGCGCTCGCCCGCCTTGAACGGGCGCTGGGCGAATTCATGCTCGACCTGCACACGCAAGAATTCGGCTACGAGGAAATCTCGCCGCCGCTGCTGGTTCGCGACGAGGCCGTGTTCGGCTCGGGCCAGCTGCCGAAATTCGCCGAGGATCTGTTCCAGACCCGCGAAGGCTATTGGCTGATCCCGACTTCCGAGGTGCCGCTCGCCAACCTGGTCGCCGGCGAGATTATGGACGAGAGCGCGTTGCCGCTGCGCTTCACTGCCTGGACCCCGTGCTTCCGCTCCGAGGCCGGCGCGGCGGGCAAGGACACGCGCGGCATGATCCGCCAGCACCAGTTCGAAAAGGTCGAGCTGATCTCGATCACGACGCCCGAGCAGTCCGAAGCAGAGCACGAGCGCATGACGGCCTGCGCCGAAGCGGTGCTGCAACGGCTTGGCCTCGCCTACCGGGTGGTCGTCCTGTCGACCGGCGACATGGGGTTCGCGGCGCGCAAGACCTACGATATCGAGGTCTGGCTGCCCGGTCAGAACGCCTATCGCGAAATCTCCAGCTGCTCGAATTGCGGGCCGTTCCAGGCGCGCCGCATGAATGCGCGATATCGACCGGCCGGCGAAAAGGGGACGCGTCCGGTGCACACGCTGAACGGCTCGGGCCTGGCGATCGGCCGCACCCTGATCGCGATTCTCGAAAACTATCAGCGCGCCAACGGCGCCGTCGCGATCCCGGAGGCGTTGCACCCCTATATGGGCGGGCGGACGGAGATCGCGGCGGATGGTTGACGATGGCTGACGGCCCGATCGATCCGGGCAACTGCCGCATCCTGATCTGCAACGACGACGGCATCGAATCCCCCGGCATCAAGCTGCTGGAGAGGATCGCGCGCTCGTTCTCGGACGATGTGTGGACCGTCGCGCCCGCCCAGGAACAGAGCGGCGCCAGCCATTCGCTGACCACGAGCCGGCCGCTCCGCCTGCGCGAGACTGCGCCGCGGCGCTACACGGTGGACGGCACGCCGACCGATTGCGTGCTGCTCGCGGTCAAGCGCCTATTGCGCGACCACCTGCCCGATCTGGTGCTGTCCGGGGTCAACGCCGGCAGCAATGTCGGCGAGGATTTGACCTATTCCGGCACCGTCGCCGCCGCCATGGAGGCGACCCTGCTCGGCATCCCGGCGATGGCGCTGAGCCAGGACTACCGCGACGGCGAGGCTGTGCCGTGGGGCACCGGCGAGGCCTACGGGCCGGAGACGATCCGCCGGCTGTTGCGCCTGCCCTGGCCTGACACGACGCTCTACAACATCAATTTCCCGAGCGTGCCGGCGGCGGCGGTCGCCGGGTTCGCGGTCGCCAGCCAGGGGAAACGGGCGATCGCCGACAATCTGACCGAGGGCGTCGATCCGCGCGGCCGGCCGTATTACTGGATCGGCCCGGTGCACGAGGCGGCCGGCCGCTCCGAGCCGGGCACCGACGTCGCCGCGCTCGGCGATAACAAGATATCGATCACCCCGATCTATCTCGATCTGACCAACATCCCGGTGCTGGCCTCGCTGCGCCGCGCCTTCGAATAGCCGGCGATTCGCCCGCTTCTCTGTCGTCCCGGCGCATGCCGGGATCCACCCTTCTACCGCCGCACGGCTGATCCGTGGGTCCCGGCCTTCGCCGGAACGACGCCTTTGGCGTGCTGGCGCTTGCGTCCTAGAGTAAGCCGATTTTTCTTGTCCGTGGGGGCGGGCGAGGAGGGGAAATGGTCACATCCTGGAGCGGCGGACGCCACGTCGTCGGCCTCGGCGCGGCAGTTATTTGCGGGGCAGTCCTGGCAGGCTGCGCGGGCGGGCCGCCGGAACCGGCGCCGGTCATCATGCGCGGCGGCGAGGTGGGGTACTCACCCGCCGCCATGCCGGCGCCATACCATCCGCCGCGCACGGCCCTTGCGGGGCCGCGCGGCGAGGTACGTCAAATCGTCGTGCGGCCGGGGCAGTCGCTCGGCGGCATCGCCCACGAATATCGTGTGTCCGAGCACGCGCTCGTCGCCGCCAACCATCTGCACCCGCCATACAAGATCGAGGCGGGCCAGCACCTGGTCATCCCGGTCGGCGGCGAGCCGCCGCTGCACGAGGCGA
>DATEKP010000095.1:0-3642 GCA_035277405.1 Allostellaceae bacterium
TTAGTAAACTGTCACCGTAATCCCCGTAATCCTCGGATGCAGAACCATGGGTCCCGGCTTTTGCCGGGATGACAATGACGGGGCCACGACGACGAGACGGCACCTTCGCACAAAACGCGCGAACGCGAGACCAAAGGCCCCGCGCCCGCTCGAAGTTGCTGCGTTTAGCGCGACAACAGCTTCATAAAGGACTGCGTGAAGTTGGCGCTGGTCGCCAACAGGCCGCAGCCGACCACCAACAGGCCGACCATCAGCAATGTGCCGCCGGCGGTCAGCACGAACGCCAGGATGCCGAGCACGATCGACGCGATGCCGATCATCACCTGCAGGCCGCGCGCCGGAGCCAGCTCGGATTCCATCGTGACCATCCGCTCGCCGGTCACCGACTCCATGCCGCGCACCGCGCTGACCGTGGTGGCGCTGAACCCTGCCAGCAGCATCGCGCCGCCGAACACGACCAAAGCCGCCGGCAGCAGCGCCAACAAGGCACCGGCCGACAACAGCGCGAGGATGCCGAGCACGATGCCGGCCACGCCGGCCATCACCTGCACGGTCACGTCGGCGCCGAGCTCGGCGGTCTGCGCCGCGCCGGCGGTCGCCGCCTGGTCCGTCACCCGCGAATATTCGATGCCGGTATTGGCCGACTCGATGATCAGGCCGACGCCGATGACAATCGTCGCAATCGACGCCAACACCGCGGGCGACACCGCGGACAGCCCGAGAATCGTGAGCACGATCACCGCGATACCGGCGGCGCCTTCGGTCATTGGGCCGACCTGCGCAGCGTCGGTCCACGCGCTGCTGGTGCGGCCACCGGTTTGATAGACAGCCATGTTTATCTCCTCATTCCGCGCCGTCGGCCTCGCGATCCCCGCCTCGGACCCGAGCTGCCGTCGGTCAATCGTTATGTAAACACAGTGCTGGCTGGAAAGGTTCGAAAGCAGCCAGCATCACGCAAAAGGTGATCAAGAAAATAATTGGAAACGGTCTCATCGATTATTTGAATTCGATGGTATCAATATTAAGATTCTGGGGGAACCTTTGGTTGGGCAGCCAGCCGCAACCCGCTCCGGCGGCTCAGTGGCGGGCGAGGGCGGCGGCGATGCGGTGCAGCGAGCGGTCGCGGATGCCCAGTGCGTCGAGGTGCCGCAGTGTGCCGGCGAGATAATCGCGCCCGCTGCCGCGCCCGCCGACCGCGTTCGCCAACAGCCGCGCCGCCTCCTCGACCGGGAGCCGGCCGGCGTAATCCGGCGACTGCCGCCGCACGATGCAGGCATGCGCGATGACCGCGCCTTGCCGCGTCCGCAGCGACACAGCGCGCATGTCATAGACCCGGCCGGTCATCTCGCGCGCCCAGATCCGATCGAGCGTCTCGCCGACCCGGCCGGGCGGCAGAAGGCAGGCGACGCCGCGGCACGAGCCGCCGCGGTCCAGCCCGAGCACCAGCCCCGGCCGCTCGGGCGTGCCGCGGTAATCGCGCGAATAGAGGCAGAAGCTGCGATGATACCCGTGGAGCACGGCCGGACGCGTCTCGGCAAACGCGATCTCCGGGTTCCACATCAGCGAGCCGTAGGCGAAAATCCACACCGGATCATGCCCGGCGCGCAATGCGGCGATCGCCGCCGGCATCGGATCGACCGGGTAGATCGAGACGTAGCCGTTGACCGGCTCGGTGCCGTGCATGTGCAGGATGATCCGCGCCGATGAGATTGCGTCGCCGCTTCGGCAATGACACAAGACGGCCTGCTGGTCGAGAGCGGAGCGCGGCATGGCCGATGCGGCGAAACATCAGGGCGTAAGAAAAGTCGTGCTGGCCTATTCGGGCGGCCTCGACACCTCGGTCATCCTCAGGTGGCTGCAAGCGACCTATCGCTGCGAGATCGTCACCTTCACCGCCGATCTCGGCCAGGGCGAGGAACTGGAGCCGGCGCGTAAGAAGGCCGAGATGATGGGGGCGCGCGAAATCTTCATCGACGATCTGCGCGAGGAGTTCGTGCGCGATTTCGTCTTCCCGATGTTCCGCGCCAACGCGCTCTACGAGGGGCAATACCTGCTCGGCACCTCGATCGCCCGGCCCTTGATCGCCAAGCGCCAGATCGAGATCGCCCGCCAAGTCGGCGCCGACGCGGTGGCGCACGGCGCGACCGGCAAGGGCAACGACCAGGTGCGGTTCGAATTGAGCTATTACACGCTCAACCCCGACATCAAGGTCATCGCGCCATGGCGCGAGTGGGAGCTGACCTCGCGCACCCGCCTGATCGACTACGCCGACCGGCACCAGATCCCGATCGCCAAGGACAAGCGCGGCGAGGCGCCATTCTCAGTGGACGCCAACCTCTTGCACGTCTCGGCCGAGGGCAAGGTCTTGGAAGACCCGTGGGTCGAGCCGGAGGAATACGTCTACAGCCGCACAGTCGCGCCGGAAGAGGCGCCGGACATGCCGCAATACGTCGAGGTCGATTTCCTGCGCGGCGACCCGGTCGCGGTCGACGGCGAGGCATTGTCGCCGGCGGCGCTGCTGACGCGGCTCAATGAACTCGGCGGCCGCCACGGCATCGGCCGGCTCGACCTGGTCGAGAACCGCTTTGTCGGCATGAAGTCCCGCGGCGTCTACGAGACCCCCGGCGGCACGATCCTCTTGGCGGCGCATCGCGGCATCGAGAGCCTGTGCCTCGACCGCGGCGCGATGCACCTGAAGGACGAGTTGATGCCGCGCTACGCCGAGCTGATCTACAACGGCTTCTGGTTCGCGCCCGAGCGCGCGATGCTGCAGGCGGCGATCGACAACACCCAGGAGCGCGTCGAGGGGCGGGTGCGCCTAAAGCTCTACAAGGGGCTGGCCCGCGTCGTCGGCCGTCGCTCGCCCCAGAGCCTTTACAGCCAAGCCCACGTCACCTTCGAGGAAGACCAGGTCTACGATCAACAGGACGCCGAGGGGTTCATAAAGCTCAACGCGCTGCGACTGCGGCTCGCGGCGCGGCGGGGCCGGCGCTAGCGAGCGTGGCAAGCAATCGGCTGCGCGGGTCGCCGCCGGCCGCTACGTAGTTCCGGGACCGCGGGCCTCCGGCCCGCATGCGGCCGGGACCGCCGCGGTCCCGGTCCTGTTGGCGCGGTAGAATGCGCCCTGAACATCTATACCATTTTAAAAATTCATTTGCTGCATCGAGGGGTATGCATTACCCCGATGGCGGCTGAACAGAAGAGAGCCTTGGAGGTATACTATGTCTGGTTTTGTGAAGTCGGTTGTGTTAACCGCGGCGCTGGTCGCCGGCGGTGCCGCTTCCGCCTATGCCCAGTCGATCGCCGCCTTGCCGCCCGGCGACAACCAAGCGCCCCCGGCCGCGACCGCCCCGCTCGGCCCGTCGGTAACGGAACAGGCGTTCCCGAACGGGCCGCGCGATTTGTGGAACGGGACGGCGCGCATGCAAGCGGCGGCGCCGTTTCTCGGCCCAGCGCCGAGTTCGGACCGCGACGACAATTCGGACCAATAAATCGACACCAAGCCTGGCGGCCCGTGAGTCGGCGCCCTCAACTCGCGGCGATCTGGGACCGCGGGCCTCCGGCCCACATGCGGCCGGGACGGCCGCGGTCTCAGTCCCGTCTACCGGCTGCGTTTATGCTGTTCCAGCCAGCCGAGCATGA
>DATEKP010000096.1:0-2027 GCA_035277405.1 Allostellaceae bacterium
GTCGAGGCGAAGGCGCCAACGCCGCCGCCGCCGGTGCCCGAGCACAAGCCGAAGCCCGAGCCGCAACTGGCGCAGGCCACGCCGCCGCGGGACGAGAAAGCCGACCCGAAGGCGTTCAACAAGCTGCTCCGAGACCTTGAAAAGAAAGACCATGACAAGCCAGAGCCGGCCGCCTTCGACAGTCTGCTGAAAAACCTGACGCGCACCCAGACGGCGCAGGCCGACGAAACGCCGCCGCAGCCGCGCCCCGTGCCCGCGGCCGCGCCGCCGTCGTCGCAGCCCAAGGCGCCGCTCGGCAGCCAGCTGACGGCGAGCGAGAAGGACCTGATCATCCAACAGATCGAGCGCTGCTGGAACGTGCCGGCCGGCGCCCGCGACGCCAAGGACCTCGTCGTCGAGGTCAAGGCCGTCGTCAATCCCGACGGCACCGTGCGCCAGGCGGCGATCGTCGATACCGGCCGCTATTCGAGCGACCCGTTCTTCCGCGCCGCCGCCGACAGCGCCAAGCGGGCGGTGCTGAACCCGCAATGCTCGCCGCTGCATGTGCCGCCCGACAAGTACGAGGCGTGGCACAACCTCGATCTGTTCTTCAATCCGAAGGATCTTTTATGAGCGTCAATAGCCGTAATAGCCCCTCTCCCGCACTGCGGGAGAGGGTGGCTCGCCCCCGGCGGGGCGAGCCGGGTGAGGGTGCCGGCCGAGAGCGTGCGAGTCGCCCCCTCACCCCAGCCCTCTCCCCCGATGGGGGAGAGGGGGTGTCCCGGCGCCGCGTTCTCATTACGGCGACGACGCTTTTCATGCTGGCGCTGCCGGCGCGGGCCGATTTGCGGCTCGACCTGCAACGCGGCCACATCGAGCCGGTGCCGATCGCGATCCCGCCTTTGGCCGGCAGCGATGTCGGCGGGCAGATCGCCCAGGTGGTCTCGGCCGATCTCGCGAGTTCGGGGCTGTTCCGCCCGATCGATCCGCACTCCTTCATCCAGACCGTGGCGGCCGGCGAGGGGCCTCGTTTCGCCGATTGGCGCCAGATCAACGCGCAAGCCTTGGTCACCGGCTCGGTGCAGGAGCAGGGCGATGGCCGGCTGCGCGTCGAGTTTCGGTTGTGGGACGTCGTCGCCGAGCAGCAATTGACCGGCTACGCCTACACGACCACGCGGCAGAACTGGCGGCGCATCGCCCACATCATCGCCGACCAGATCTACAAACGGATCACCGGCGAGGACGGCTATTTCGACAGCCGCATCGTCTATGTCGCCGAGTCGGGGCCGGCATTGCACCGCGAGAAGCGGCTCGCCGTGATGGACCAGGACGGCGCCAACAACCATTACCTGAGCGACGGCCGCGCGCTGGTGCTGACGCCGCGCTTTTCGCCGTCGGCGCAGGAGATCGCCTATCTGTCCTACGCCTCGGGCACGCCGAGCGTGTTCCTCTACAATCTCGACAACGGCCAGCGACAGTCGATCGGCAACTTTCCCGGCATGACCTTCGCGCCGCGCTTCTCGCCGGACGGCAACCGCCTGGTTCTGTCGCGATCGGAGGGCGGCGCCAGCAACATCTTCGCCCTAGACCTGCGCAGCCGGCAGATGTCGCGGCTGACCAGCGGCGGCGCGATCGACACCTCGCCCTGCTATTCGCCGGACGGCGCGCAGATCGTGTTCAATTCCGACCGCGGCGGCTCGCCGCAGCTTTACGTGATGAGTTCGGGCGGCGGCGGCGCTCGCCGCATCAGCTTCGGTTCCGGCAAATACGGCACGCCGGTGTGGTCGCCGCGCGGCGACATGATCGCCTTCACCAAGATCGACGGCGGCTCGTTCTATATCGGGGTGATGCGGCCGGACGGGTCGGGCGAGCGGCTCTTGACGCAGGATTTTCTGGTCGAGGGGCCGAGCTGGGCGCCGAACGGCCGGGTGTTGGTGTATTTCCGCCAGACCCCGACCGACTCGGCCGGCCGCAAGTCGTCGCGGCTCTATACGATCGACCTGACCGGCTACAACCAGCGCGAGGTCAATACGCCGGGCGACGCGACC
>DATEKP010000097.1:0-6890 GCA_035277405.1 Allostellaceae bacterium
TTCTTCGAGTTCGGCGCGAAGGCGTTGAGGCGCCCGGTGACCCGGTCGTCGAAGCGCGAGCCGACCGCGATCATCAAATCGCAATCGTGCATCGCCATGTTCGACTCGTACATGCCATGCATGCCGACCATGCCGAGGAAATGCGGGTCGCTGGCCGGAAAGGCGCCCAGCCCCATCAGGGTCAGCGTGACGGGCGCATCGGTCAATCGCACCAGCTCGGTGAAGCGGGCGCACGCCTCGGGGCCGGAGTTGATCAGCCCGCCGCCGCCGTAGAACAGCGGCTTCTTGGCCGCCGCGATCAGCGCTGCCGCCTCGGCGACGCGCGCCGCGTCGGGCTTCATTTGCGGCCGGTAGCTCTTGTGCGTCGTCTCTTCAAAGCCGGGATAGATCGCCGAGGCGAACAGCACGTCCTTCGGCAGATCGACGACGACCGGCCCCGGCCGGCCGCTGCGCGCGACATAGAACGCCTCGTGCAGCACGCGCGCGAGATCGGCGACATCCTTGACCAGGTAATTGTGCTTGGTGCACGGCCGGGTGATGCCGGTCGTGTCGGCCTCCTGGAACGCGTCGTTGCCGATCAGGTGGGTCGGCACCTGCCCTGTCAGGCAGACAACCGGCACCGAGTCCATCAGCGCGTCGGTCAGCCCGGTAACCGCGTTGGTGGCGCCGGGGCCGCTCGTCACCAAGACAACGCCGACCTTGCCGGTCGAGCGCGCGTAGCCCTCCGCGGCATGCACGGCGCCGCCCTCCTGGCGCACCAGGATGTGGCGCAGCGCGTTCTGCTTGAACAGCGAGTCGTAGATCGGCAGGACCGCGCCGCCGGGATACCCGAATACGACATCGACGCCCTGATCGACGAGCGCCTTGATGACGATATCCGCCCCGGAGATCGGCTCGGCCGACATGCCCCATCCCTCGCTGTCTGAGGTGAATCCCACCCCTGCAGCCCGACGCGCGCGCCGGGCCGGGGAACCGCACCGTATTCGGCTACGGGTGTCGGGTCAACAGGAAATCATCAATAAAATGACGTGAGCACCGCAGCAAACTTTCCGAAAATTTCTCGGTCAAGTGCAGGTCGGGCGCCATCTGATGGCGGAACCAGGTGGTCTGGCGCTTGGCGTAGCGGCGGGTGGCGCGTTGCGCCAGAAGGATCGCCTGGTCGAGGCCGATCTCGCCGCGGAGATGGCGCATCAGTTCCGGCACGCCGACCGCCTTCATCGCCGGCAATGTCGGATCGAGGCCGCGCGCCAGCAATGCCCGCGCTTCGTTGAGGCCGCCCTGTTCGATCATTCGGGCGAGCCGGGCGTCGCACGCGGCGTAGAGAATCGGCCGCGGCGGCAGAAGCAGCAGACTTGCGAAGCGATACGGGATCGCGGCGGCGGCACGGTGCTGCCATTCGCCGAGCGGCACGCCGGTCGCGCGGATGACCTCAAAGGCGCGCACGAGGCGCTGCCGGTCGCCGGCGGGCAGCCGCTCGGCGGCGGCCGGGTCGAGCGCTCTCAACCGTTCGCGGAAGGCGGGGCCGCCCAGCACACGATGGAGTTCGGCCGCCTCGGCGCGGACCGCGGCCGGGATCGCCGGGATCGCCGCGAGCCCATATTGCAGCGCACGCAGATAAAGCCCGGTGCCGCCGACCATGATCGGCAGCAGGCCCGCCGTCTGCGCCGCTGCGATCTCCTGCAACGCCAACGCGCGCCAACGCCCGACCGAGCCGCGCTCGGCGGCGTCGAGCCAGCCGTAAAGCCGGTGCGGCGCCCGCGCCAGCGCGGCGTCGTCGGGGCGCGCCGTGAGGATGCGGAGATCGCGATAGACCTGCAGCGCGTCGGCGTTGACGATCAGACCGCCGTACACCTCCGCCAGCGCCACGGCCAGCGCCGACTTGCCGCTCGCCGTCGGCCCGGCGATCACTATTACCGGGGGCATCGGCCTTTGTTGTGGGCTGGTCGAGATTGCTTCGCTCCGCTCGCAATGACGATCAAATAGTCCGTCATTGCGAGGAGCGCAGCGACGAAGCAATCTCGACCGACAGACCGGCCGGCAGCACCATGAGCCTTGTCGTTACCTTGGTCGCCGGCTCGCCGGCGGTTCATCTGCCCGATACCGTCGCTGATATGCCGGCAATGCTGCCGCTCGCCGGCCCCCCGGACTGGCTGGCGCCGGGGATCGCCTGCGACCTCTATGTCGCCGAAAGCGAGGCGGCGCAGATCGAAGCGGCGGCGCGCGCGGCGATCGATCGCGCCGCGGTCGATGTGCTGGTGCAGCCGACGGAGGGCCGGCGCAAGCAGGTGTTGGTCGCCGATCTCGAAGCTACGATCATCGAGAACGAGATGCTCGACGAACTCGCCGAGTTCGTCGGCCTGCGCGAGCGCGTCGCCGCGATCACCCGGCGGGCGATGAACGGAGAGATCGATTTCGCCGCCGCGCTCGCCGAGCGCGTGGCGCTGCTGCGCGGCCTGCCGGCCTCGGTGCTCGACAAGGCGGCAGCGCGCATCCGGCTGATGCCGGGCGCCCGGGCGCTGGTCGCGACCGCGCGCGCCAACGGCGTGCGGACGCTGCTGGTTTCGGGCGGGTTTACGGTGTTCGCCGACCGCGTCGGGGCGGAACTGGGCTTCGACCGCGTCGTCGCCAACCGCCTCGATATCGCCGGCGGGCATATCGCCGGCACGGTCGCGGCGCCGCTCGTCACCGGCGCGACGAAACGCGAGGCGCTGCTGGGGCTGGCCGCCGAATGCGGTGCGCCTTTATCCGCGACACTGGCCGTCGGCGACGGCGCTAACGACGTGCCGATGTTGGAGGCGGCCGGGCTCGGTCTCGCCTTTCACGCCAAGCCCGCGGTCGCCGCCGCCGCGCGCTGGCGCATCGACCACGCCGACCTCACGGCTCTGCTCTACGCCCAGGGCTATCGCGCGGAGGAAATCGTCGGCCATTAGACAGGGACCGCGGGCCTCTGGCCCGCTGCGGGCGGGACGCCTGCGTTCTCGCCGTCTACCCCTTGTCGAGGCGGAGCGCGACGAAGCGCAGGTCGCCCTTGCGCTCGACCAAGAGCAGGATCGATTTGCGGCCGGCGTGCTTGGCGTCGTCGACCTTGCCGGCCACCTGCTTCGGGCTTTTGATCTCTTCCTGCGAGGCTTCCATGATCACGTCGCCGGGCTGCAATCCCTTCTCGGCGGCCGGGCTGTCCTTGGCGACATCGAGGACGACGACGCCCTTGTCGTCGCCGAGCGCGAACTTGTCCTTCAATTGCGGCGTGATGTTCGACAGGGTCAGGCCGAGCATCGTAACGGTATCGCTCGGGGCGCTCGACGGCTTCTCGGGCGGCGGCTCCTTCGCCGCCACCTGCTCGGTCTCCTCGAGCCGGCCGAGCTTGACCTGCAGCGTCGTCTGCTGGCGTTTGCGCCACACCGTCACCGGCACGGTTTTGCCGACCCGGCTCTCGGCGACCAGCCGCGGCAGGTGGCGCATGTCGGTCACGGGCTTGCCGTTGAAGGCGAGGACGATGTCGCCGGGCTGAATGCCGCCCTGCTGGGCCGGGCCGTTGTCGTTGACGCTGGCGACCAGCGCGCCGCGCGCCTTGTCGAGGCCGAGGCTCTCGGCGATCTCGTCGGTGACCGCCTGGATGCGGACGCCGAGCCAACCGCGGTGCACGGTGTGGTCGGGTTCGCGGATCAATTCGGCGACGACCTCCTGCGCGAGGTTAGAGGGGATCGCGAAGCCGATGCCGATCGAGCCGCCCGACGGCGAATAGATCGCCGTGTTGATGCCGATCACCTGGCCGGCCATGTTGAACATCGGCCCGCCGGAATTGCCGCGGTTGATCGCGGCGTCGGTCTGCAGGAAATCGTCGTAGGGGCCCGAATTGATGTCGCGCTGGCGCGCCGACAGGATGCCGGCGGTGACGCTGCCGCCGAGGCCGAACGGGTTGCCGATCGCCAGCACCCAGTCGCCGACCCGCGCCTTGTCGCTGTCGCCCCAGCTCGCCGCCGGCAATTGCTTATCGGTCTTGACCTTCAGCACGGCGACGTCGGTCTTGGTGTCGCGGCCGACCACCTCGGCCTTCAGATTGGTGTCGTCGTGCAGGATCACCGTGATCTGGTCGGCGTCGGCGATCACGTGATTGTTGGTGACGATGTAGCCGCCCGCATCGATCACGAAGCCCGAACCGAGCGAGGTCGCCTTGCGCGGCTTCAGCTCCGGCCGCTGGCCGGGCTGGCCGTTATGGTCGAAGAAATCCTTGAAGAACTCCTCGAACGGCGAACCTGGCGGGAGTTCGGAATGGCCGGGCCCGTGCTCGCCCTGGTGCTTCGGCTTCAGCGTCTGCGTTGTCGAGATGTTGACGACCGACGGCGACAATTTCTCGGCCAGATCGGCAAACCCGTCGGGTCCGGGGCGCGCCGTCGCGGGCTGGCCGGCAAGCACGCCGAGCACCAGCGTCGCGGCCGCGACAACGGCCGGCCGCCGCAATCTCCGTGAAGCGAGCGACACCTATCCAACTCCTCGGCAAAGCGCCGTCGTCGAGGGGGTACGCCGGCGTTGGCCGGGCAGAATACGGAAGAAGCGGCCGGCAGACCAGTTCCGTTTCGCCCGCGGCCGGCTCAGTGCCGCAGCAGCCAGACGATCGCCACGCCGAGCGCCGCGGCGAGCAGGCCCGACGCGCGCAGCATCTGCGGCGGCACCAGCATCGCCCGCGCCGCGATCCGCTTCATGCCGTCCGGGAACAGCGCGTAGAGGACGCCCTCGATGACGAGGACGAGGGCAACGCCGGTCCCGAAATCGCGCATCAGCGGGCGCGCGGATCACCATTCGACAACGCGTGGGCGCGGGTCACGGCCGCCGCGCTCCGTTGGGCGCGGCGCCGGGCTTTTCGCCGGCGGCGGGCGCCTGTGCAGCATCGCCATGCCAGCCGCCGAAAAAGCGGAAGAAGTTGCCCTCGGGGGTCAGCACGAACGAGGTGTCCTTGCCGTTCAGCGCGTCGCGATAAGCCTGCAGCGAGCGGTAGAACGCAAAGAACTGCTGGTCCTGCCCGAATGCCTTGGCATAGATCTTGATCGCCTGCGCATCGCCGTCGCCGCGCACCTGCTGCGCCTTGCGCTGCGCTTCGGCGAGGATCACCGTGCGCTCGCGCTCGGCCTTGGCGCGCACCTCCTGCGCCTCCTGGGCCCCCTCGCCGCGGTATTGCGCCGCCTGCTGCTGGCGCTCGGATTTCATGCGGGCATAGATCGCCTCGCTGTTCTCGGTCGGCAGGTCGGCGCGGCGGATGCGCACGTCGACCACGTCGATGCCGAACGGCTTGGCCTCGCCGCGCACCTCGTCGCGGATCTGCTGCATGATCGCGGCACGCTTGCCGGACAGGATGTCGGACAGCGTGACGTTGCCGACGACCCGCCGCAGGCTGCCGCTGACCAGGGCGGCCAGCCGGCCGCGCACGGCAGCCTCGGAATTGACGGTCTGATAGAACTTGAGCGGGTCGGTGATGCTGTAGCGGGTGTAGGTGTCGACCACGAGGCGCTTCTGTTCCGACGCGATCACCTCTTCCGGCGGCGGCTCGAAATCCAGCAGGCGCTTCTCGTAGATGACCTTGTCCTCGAACGGCCATTTCGCATAAAGGCCGGGCTGTTCGATCTGGCGCCGTACATCGCCGAAGCGCAGCACCAGCGCCTGTTCGGTCAGATCGACGACGAACAGCGAACTCATCGCCACGCCGCCGGCGATCACCAGCAGCACCGCGATCGCAGCGATCAACCGCCGGCTCATCGCCGGCCCCCGATCGAGGGTTGACCGGATTGCTGCGCTCCCGAGGAAGTGCCGCTCGCGCTGCCGGCCGCCGGCGGTTCCGACGTCGAAAGGCCCGGCAGCGGCAGGTAGGGGAGGACGCCGGTTTGGCCTTTGGCGGCCTGGTCGATGACGATCTTTTTGCTGTTCTTCAGAATGTCTTCCATCGTCTCGAGATAGAGCCGCTGCGCCGTCACGTCCTTCGACGCCTTGAAGGCCTGGTAGACCGAGTCGAAGCGGGCCGCATCGCCTTCGGAGCCGTTGATGACCTGCTGACGATAGGCTTCCGCCTCCTGCTCGATGCGCACCGCGTCGCCGCGCGCCTTGGGCAGAATGTCGTTGCGGTAGGCCTCGGCGACGTTCTTGAGGCGCGCCTTGTCGGCCAGCGCGCGCTGCACGTCGCGGAAGGCGTCGATCACCGGGTCGGGCGGATCGACGCGCTGCAACTGCACCTGGGTGACCCGGATCCCCGACTTGTAGTATTCGAGCAGATGCTGCAGCAGCTTTTGCGTCTCGCTCTCGATCTTGCCGCGGCCCTCCGCCAATGCCGAAGCGATCGGCGTCTCGCCGATGACCTCGCGCATCGCGCTCTCGGCCGCCGATTTGACGGTCATTTCGGGGTCGCGGATGTTGAACAGATAGTTCTGGGCGTTGTCGATCACCCAGAACACGGTGAAGTTGATATCGACGATGTTCTCGTCGCCGGTCAGCATCAGCGCCTCTTCCGGCAGTTGCCGGGATGCGCCGCCATGCCCCTCGGTCGAGCGGTAACCCACCTCGGTGCGGTTGACCCGCGTCACACTCGGCGTATAGGCGGTTTCGATCGGCGTCGGCAGGTGCCAATGCAGCCCCGGTGGGGCGATGCGGTTATAGGCGCCGAAGCGCAGGACGACGCCCTCCTCGTCCGGCAGCACGCGGTAGAAGCCGCTCGCGAGCCATAACACGACGACGGCGACGACGATGATCAGGATGCCGGGGCCGGAGCCGAAGCCGCCCGGCAGCATGCGGCGGAACCGGTCCTGGCCGCGCCGCAGGATGTCCTCGAAATTGGGCGGGCCGGGGCCGCGCGAGCCGCCCGGGCGGCCGGAACCGTTGCCCCGCCCGCCACCCCACGGACCGCC
>DATEKP010000098.1:0-2860 GCA_035277405.1 Allostellaceae bacterium
ATTGAAGAGCTCCGGCGCAGGCTGCCGCTCAGCCGGGCGTGGCGTCGCGAGGGCTTGTGCGGCCGGCTGTTCGACGACGGCCTCGCCGGGCGGCTTTGACGGATCGACAACCGACACCTTCGGCTCCGGCAGATTGCCGAAGATGCGCGGCCCGACTTCGTGGATAGGTCCCGTCGCAAAGGCGAGCGCAATGTTGAAGGCTTGCGGACTGATGTTCGGCGGCAGAACCGGACGCCCTTGAGCGTCATGCTGCAACGGCTCATCGAACACCGCCTTGAGGTCATTGCCGATTTCGCGGTAGCGCCAGCCGAAATACTGGAACAGTCCGTTGGCCGCGTCCTGCGCGACATCGTTCGTGTATTGCAATTCGGCCGCCGCCGGGTCGAAGAACTCCGGCTGTGCTGTGAGTTTGTCCGTGAGCGCCGGATCGTTCTGTGCCTTCACCGCCGCGTCGAGCGGGTCCTGTCCGGTATCCTGCCAATGGTCGAGCAGGTTCTGCCGCGTCTGGTCGAAGGCGCCTCCGAGGCTCAACCCAGCATCCGTCAGGTCGCGGGTCGAGGGCAGCGACGGCGCCAGCATGTCGGCCGCAGCCGCTCCCGCCGATTGCCGCGCCCGCACGTCGTCGAGATTGCTGTCGTCGAGACCGAGAACATCGTGCGCGGCATCGAGGGCGGCAGCCGCATAATGGTCGGCGAAGTCGAGCGGTCCCTTCACCTCGCGGTCCATGACGGCGCGGGCGTAGTCGGAGGTCAGCGTTGGCGATTGCGTCAGGTCGAGTTGCGGTTGCGGCCCGGCCAATCCGTTGAGCAGGTCGGGGTCGGCGCCCAGCGTCGCCGCCCATCCCTGTTTCGAGCGGTCGATAAAGCCGGCGGGGTCGCGGTAATCGAGGATTTCGCGGTCGATGTCCCGCTGAGAAAAACCGTTGTCGATGGCTTGCTGCGACCGGGCGCCGACATAATCGTCGATGTCGCGCCAACTATGGCCGGCGGCGCGCGCCTCGGTCTGCGGGTCGGCGGCCGGTGCTCGCGGCTGCCAGGATTCGCCATTCCAGAACGTATCGCGCGTATCCTGCGGGATCGGCGTTTCGCTCACGTCAGGCACGAATTTGGTCGCGCCCGGCACGCCGAAATCGGGATCGCTTGCAGTGAGGGGGATGTCGCTCATATGCTGGCCGCCGTCGCTATCAAAGGTTGCTCACGATGCGCGTTACCGACGACGACGTGATGCTGATCCTGATCTTCGCCGTGATGTTCCTGCTCGCCTTCGTGCATTTCTAGCGCCCGAATATCTCTTTGAGGCTCGGCCGCCCCTCCGGCGATGGCGCGGATGGCGGCTCGATGTAGCTGCTTGGCGCGAAGCGCGGCACCGCGCCCAGCGGATGCAGGTCGGGGTCGGCGAAATTGACGGCGCCCCGGCGCGCGTTCGGCAGCAGCCAGTTGACGAAAGCGCCCCAGGCGCTGCGCCCCGCTGCGCCGTTCTCGCCGTCGCGCCCGACGAGCGCCTCACGCGCCTGCCGCACCGTGTCGGCCAGTTGCGAGTAGTGCGCCCGCTGGTCCGGGCTGATGAGGCCAGCCCCGCCCGCCAAGTGCAGGGCGTCGGCGACGCGCAGGTTTGTGCCGGCATTGGCGATGATGTCGGCGTGGCTCGGCATCGTGCCGGAGGCGATGCTGTCCAGCACGCGCGAGACAAGGCCGGGGTCGCTCTGCGGCGCGTCGCCCTGCGATTGCAGGCGGCCGTAGAGGTGCATCAGCGCCGCCTTGTCGGGCGGCAGGATGGCGTTGTTCGCCATCAACTGCTGCGCCCAGCCGGGCGGGTAGACGACCGTATCAATGTCGGGGTTGTAGAGCGTCCCGGCGTGATCGAGCGCCGCCTTGGCGCTGGCGAGGCCCTGCAATGCCGATAGCTGCTGCCGCTGCGCACTGTCGTCGGCGCCGCGGGCGAGCGCCTGCATGTCGATGTAGGATGAGAGGCCGGTCTTCTGCCCGTCATCGAGCAGTCCCGCGATGCGGTCGTTGCCGAGCAGGGAGCGCGCCGCCGGCTCGTTGATTTCGGCCATGCGCTGCACGGCGGCGTGCGCGATGGCGCTTTCGATGTCGCCCGAGATGGCGTCGTGCGAGGCTTCGCGCTGGTCATCCGGGTGCGCCGGGCTGGTCGCGATGACGCCCGATACCCACGGCCGCACCATGTCGAGCGCGGTGTTGACCGAATGCGGGTCCGCCTGAACGGCGCTGACGAGATTGTCGCGGAAATTGGCGACGCTCGTGACCGCGTGCTGTCCGGCAGCCGCCGCGTTGTCGGCAAGCTGACGGCGCTGCACATAGTCGTTGGCGCGGGTCGCGAGTTCCTGCGCGGTATCCTGCGCGCCCTCGGGCCACGGCAATGACGCGAAGTCGCGCAGGTCGGGATGCAGGCCCGGCGGCTCTACCGTGTCTTCTGCGTTATCGAGGCCGAGGTCGGACATCACATGCCGGCGCCCGGGTCGCCACCGCCTTGATCGCCGCCCGTCAGGGTGTTGAGGAAGTTGCGCGTGCTGTCGAATGCCCCGCTGGCTGCATCACCGACCGCGCCAGCAACGTCACTGGCGGCGTTTCCGATTGCGCTGGCGGCGTTTCCGATTGCGCTGCCGACACTGCTGACCATTCCCTGCGGTGGCGAGGGCGGCACGCTGCCCGGCAGCGGCTGTTGCAGGATCGCGTTCGGGTTGGCGCCGATCTGCCGAGCATAGAAATCAGGGTCAACGCCGGGCGGCACATCGACGATTGGCGCCTCGGAAGTCAGGCCGCCCGCTCCGGGGACGCCGTACAGGCCGCCCTTATTCGAGGGAAGTTGCGTGCCGGCCCCCTCCTGCCTGCCGAGCATC
>DATEKP010000099.1:0-3539 GCA_035277405.1 Allostellaceae bacterium
TCCGGAACCGGGTGGCTCGCCTCGACGACCCGAATGCGCGCGCAGGGGACCGCATGGCCGCGGCGGGTCACGACCAGCCCTTCCAGGGATCCCGGCCAGGCCGCCTCGAACGCGCGCGCCATCGCCGCAGACGCCTTGCCCGCGCCGACCACGATCGTGCGCCCCGCGACCGGTTGCGGCAAATGCGCGCCGATCGTGCGGGCCGGGTCGGCGGCGGCCAGCGCGGCATCGAACAGTGCCCGCAAAAACCCCCGGATCGCGCCTCGGTTGCGCGTGTTCACCACCGGATATCCTATGCCGAAATCGCCCCTGCGATTGGGCTTGCCAATCGCCCTGCCATTTCATATCGACCGTGCCGGAAAGGCCAGCACCAGATCGCCAGCAGGAGATTGGCGCGCCGCGTTCCGCCCGCGGCGGGCCTTGCGCAGGAGGGCGGGCGGACAGGAGACAACGGGTGAGGGTATCGGGCCGGCGAGCCACCGTGATTGCGGCATCGTTGGCGGTATTTGCGGCCAGCGCGATGCCCGCCGCATCGCAGTCGCCGGGTTCCGCGGCACCGGCCGTAACCCCTGACAAGGCCGCCCCCGCGGCTCCGGCGAAACCGCTGGAAGGCGCCGCGGCACCGACTTCGCCCGACAACGCCGCTGCCCCGCCCGCCGCAAAGGCTCCGGAAAACGCGGAGGCACCCGCCCCGCCGAAGCCCGAGAATGCAGCCGCGCCACCGGCCAAGCCGGCGGAAAGCGCAGCGGCGCCGCGGCTGCCGCCGCCCCCGGAATCGCCGTTCGCCGAGCTGTTCTCGCAGCTCGCCGGACGCGTCCTCGGCGTCGTCGTCAATATTTCGACCGAGGCCGCGCCGCCGCCGGCCAAGACCGCGCAGGAGGCGCCGCAGAATTCGCCGGGAACGACCCTCGACGAAGTCTTCCGCGACTTTTTCACCGAGAAGGGCGCGCCGGGCGCTCCCGGCCCGCATATCGCCTCGCTCGGATCGGGGTTCATCATCGATCCGTCGGGGCTGATCGTCACCAACAACCACGTGATCGCCAATGCCGAGCAGATCACCGTGACGTTGTCCGACAACACGGCGCTGCAGGCGAAGCTCGTCGGGCGCGACGCGGTGACCGATCTGGCGCTGCTCAAGGTCGACGCCAAGACGCCGCTGCCGGCGGCGACCTGGGGCGACTCGGGCAAGGCCAAGGTCGGCGACTGGGTGCTGGCGATCGGCAACCCGTTTGGCCTCGGCGGCACCGTCACCGCCGGCATTATCTCGGCGACCGCGCGCGATATCCACTCCAGCCCCTACGACGACTATCTGCAGACCGACGCCTCGATCAACCGGGGCAATTCCGGCGGGCCGATGTTCGACCTGGCGGGCGACGTGATCGGCATCAACACTGTCATCTATTCACCCTCGGGCGGCTCTATCGGCATCGGCTTTGCGATCCCCTCGGCGCTTGCCGAGCCGATCATCGCGCAGCTGAAGGCGACCGGCAAAGTCGAGCGCGGCTGGATCGGCGCGCGCATCCAGCCGGTGACCGACGACATCGCCGAGAGCGTCGGCCTCGACAAGGCGCGCGGCGCGATGATCGCCGCGATCGACGCCGACAGCCCGGCGGCGCAGGCGAAACTGCAGGCCGGCGACGTGATCCTCAGCTATGACGGCGCCGACATCGAACGCAGCCGGCAATTGCCCCGGCTCGTCGCCGGCACGCATCCCGACAAGCAGATCAAGCTGGCGATCTGGCGCGACGGCAAGGAGCACGAGGTCGAACTGAAGGTCGCGGCGCTCAACCCGAACCGGCCTCCCCCGCCGCCGCGCGCCCCCGACAAGCCGAAGCCGCCCGTCACCGTCGACGCGCTCGGCCTCAAGCTCGCCCGGCCCGGCCCGGAATTGATCAAGCGCTTCTCGCTGCCGGAGGGGGTAAAGGGCGCGGTAATCACCGAGGTGCCGCCGAACAGCGCCGCCGCGGCGCAGGATCTGCGCCCGGGCGACCTCGTCATCGCGATCGGCCACGCGACTGTGACCAACCCCGAGGAGGTGCCGCAGATCGCTGCGGCGGCGAAAAAGGCCGGGCGCAAAAAGGTGCTGGTGCGGATCGAGCGCGCCGGCAACACGCGCTTCGTCGCGCTGCCGGTCGAGACGACGAGCTGAGTGAATGCCAGGCCCTGTGGACATTCGGGGTAGCCGGTTCCTCCCCCGCGAGGCGGGGGAGGGGGACCATGCAAAGCATGGTGGAGGGGGCAACGATCGCGATGCGGCGCCCCCTCCGGCTCCCCTGGACCAAGTCCGGGGTCGCCACCTCCCCCGCACGCGGGGGAGGAACAATTGCCGGCTGCTCGCTGTAGCCGCGTCTGAAGCGGCAAGGGGGCGCCGCGCATGAAATGGCCACAATGGTCGTTGCGAACCCCCGATCCCAACGATTTCCTGCCGGTCCTGATCGGCTGCATCATGCTGTTCGTATCGTTGCCGGGGTTTCTCGGCGTGCTGTTCTATCCCGACCGCAACGCCGGCGTGCTGGCGGTGGCGCTCCTGGTCGTGCTCGGCGGCGGCATGCTGCTCGGCGCCGGGTTTCTCGTCTTCGGCATCCGCAACACCGCTTATCCGGGTTCGCTCGCCTACCGCATCACCCACGCCCGCATCTTTTTTCGCTGACGCGCGATCAGCCGAAATCATTCCGCAGTCCCGGCGAAAGCCGGGACCTACCGTCCACGGTGACACGCCGGTGGATAAGTGGGTCCCGGCTTTCGCCGGGACTGCGGTGGATGGCGCTTGCGCGGCCTGCGCTACTCGCTGGTGGCGGCGCTGCCGCTGTAGGGAAGCTCCACGTCCGGCTGCCGGGCAGGGGCGGCGGCGGCGAATTCCGGGATCGCCATGCAGGTGTCGTAGATCGCCGCGACGCGCCGGTAGGGCGCGAGATCGAGGCTGAAGGTGCGGGCCGGCGTCACCTGCGTGACGAGGCCGATATCGGCGATGGTCGGCGTGTCGCCATGGCAGAACCGGCCGCTTTCCGGGTGTTCCGCAAGCAGCGCTTCCATCGCCGCGAGCCCGGCGGCGAGCCAGTGGCGGATCCAGCCGAGCAGCTGCTCCTGGCTCATTTTCAGATCGTCGAGCAGGTAGTGGCGGATGCGCGGCACGACCAGAGGGTGCGAGTCGGCGATGTTGATCAGCGCCAGCCCGCGCACCCAGGCGCGCGCCGCCGGATCGGCCGGCAATAGCGGCGGCTCGGGGTATTTCTCGTCGAGATATTCGAGAATCGCCAGCGACTGAAACAGCTTCGTCTCGCCGTCGATCAGCGTCGGCACGAACATCTGCGGGTTGAGCGCCTTGTACTCGGCGGCGAACTGGTCGCGCTTCTCCAGGTGCAGGAACACGTCCTCGCGCGAGAGCCCCTTCAGGTTCAGCGCGATGCGCACCCGGAAACTCGCCTGCGAGCGGTAATAGGTATAGAGCTTCACCCGATCCTCCCCTGCCGAGATGGCGTCGTGGGCGTTTGCCATTCAACGCCGCGATCACGAGACCCCCCGATGCCCGATACCGCCGC
>DATEKP010000100.1:0-7375 GCA_035277405.1 Allostellaceae bacterium
GATCGTCGAGACGCTGTACAAGGCGCGCGCCAAGCGGATCTACAACACGCGCGAGGCCTCGGCCGCGCTCGACGGGCTCGAAGGGGCCGAATTTCTCGACAAGATCGTCGATATCGACCAGTCGCCGATCGGCCGCACGCCGCGCTCCAACCCGGCGACCTATACCGGCGCCTTCACGCCGATCCGCGACTGGTTCGCCGGCCTGCCGGAAGCCAAGGCGCGCGGCTACGCGCCGGGGCGCTTCTCGTTCAACGTCAAGGGCGGGCGCTGCGAGGCCTGCCAGGGCGACGGCGTCATCAAGATCGAGATGCACTTCCTGCCCGATGTCTACGTCCAATGCGACGTGTGCAAAGGCAAACGCTACAACCGCGAAACGCTGGAGGTGCTGTTCCGCGGCAAGTCGATCGCCGATGTCTTGGACATGACCGTGGACGAGGGCGCCGAGTTCTTCCGTGCCGTCCCGTCAATCCGCGAGAAAATGGTGACGTTGCAGCGGGTCGGCCTCGGCTACATCCATATCGGCCAGCCAGCGACGACCTTGTCGGGCGGCGAGGCGCAGCGCGTCAAACTGTCGAAGGAACTGTCGCGCCGCGCCACCGGCCGCACCTTGTACATCCTCGACGAGCCGACCACCGGGCTGCATTTCGCCGATGTCGAAAAGCTCCTGGAGGTGCTGCACGCGCTGGTCGAGGCCGGCAACACGGTGCTCGTCATCGAGCACAATCTCGAAGTCATCAAGACCGCCGATTGGATCATCGATCTCGGCCCCGAAGGCGGCGATGGGGGCGGCCACATCGTCGCCACCGGCACCCCCGAGGAGGTGGCAGGCGTCGAGGAGAGCCACACCGGCCAATATCTGCGGCAATACCTGAAAGCTCGCCTGCCAGCCCCGCGGCGGCGACGGACGGGGTGACGTGAAATCCTCCCCCGCTTCGCGGGGGAGGGGGACCGTGCGCAGCATGGTGGAGGGGGCATGCGGACGGCTGCGCGCGACGCCCCCTCCGTCGCGCTGCGCGCGCCACCTCCCCCGCTTTGCGGGGGAGGATCAAGGTGACGGAGGAGGCATGCGAGCACCGGCGAAGACCTTCAGGCGAGCGCGCGAACTGCGCCGCCGAATGACGTTGCCGGAGGTCGTGCTGTGGCAGGCGCTACGGACGGGACGGCTTAATGGTTTGCGGTTTCGCCGGCAGCATCCCGTCGGACCATACATTCTCGACTTCTATTGTCCCGCGGCGAATCTGGCGATCGAGGTGGACGGGTTCGCGCATGACACTGATGCGGTGGCGCGGCGTGATGAACGCCGCGACGCCTGGCTGGCCAAGCGGGGGGTGACGGTCTTGCGGTTCGCCGCGGCCGATATCCTACGGGGCGACCGTTTGGAGGGTGTCTTGATTGCGATCGGGTGCGCTGCCGGTGCCCCCTCCGCCTCGCTGTGCTCGGCACCTCCCCCGCGGTGCGGGGGAGGAACCCGGTTGCAGGCCGACAGATAGCAAGCGTTAGGGCGGGCGGGCGCCGGCGAGACCCGGCTTTAGCCCGCCGCGATGCCACTTCCGAACGGCGGGTTGCGCTTCGCGCCCCGCGCCCTACACTTTCTCGCAATGGCAACCGCTCCGAAATTGGCAACCGGCCTCAATCCGACCCGCGAATGGGCCATCGGCGAATTGCGGCGCATGGTGCTCGAGGCGCTCGGAGGCCATGACGCGGAGGTGTGGCTGTTCGGGTCCTGCGCGCGCGGCGGGGTGATGCAGCACAGCGACATCGATATCGCGATCCTGCCGCGGGACGATCTGCCGCCGGGCTTCTTTCCCGAACTGCGAGCGGATATCGAGGATAGCACGATCCCCTATGACGTTGATGTTGTTGATCTCCGATACGCTGAACCGGCGCTTGTCAAGGAGATTCGACGCGAGGGTGTGCCGTGGCGGACATAGACCTTCGGATCGCCGAAGCGGAGGCCGCACTCCTGACGTTGGACGATGCGATTGGCCAGGAAGCGCGCTCGTTGCTTGAGCGAGACGGCATGATCCTGCGGCTGATCTACACGTTCGAGGCGGTGTGGAAGGCGGCGCAGCACTTGCTGGCCGAGCGGGAAGGTATCGAGCTCGCATCGCCAAATTCCGTTATTCGCGCTTCTCGGCGTCTTGGCTGGTTGTCGGATGCGGACGCGCGCGCCGCCTTTGGGATCGGCAGTGATCGCAATTTGTCAATCCACATGTATCGCGGCCAGATCGGCAACGAGATCGAACAACGTCTCGCGGGGCACGCAGCGTTGCTGCGGCGATGGCTGGATGCCTTGAAGGAGCGCGCCGCCGGCGACACCTAAGCCGGCATGCCGCGCCTCATGCCGTCCGCCGCCGCCCTTGCGCTTCTCCTCGCCGCCGTCTTGTTAGCTGCCGCGCCGGCCAAAGCCGACGACCTCGCCTGCGTCTCGACGACATTTCGGTTTGTCGGGGCGAACGACAAGGTGTGCGTCAGCGCGTTTGACGACCCGAAGGTGCCGGGGGTGGCGTGCGACATCAGCCAGGCGCGCACCGGCGGGGTCAAGGGCAGCTTGGGGCTCGCTGAGGACCCGTCGCGGTTTTCGCTGGCCTGCCGCCAGATCGGGCCGATCGCGGTCGATCTCGGCCAGTTGCCGGAAAAGGCGCAGGTCTATTCCGAGAAGACCTCGATCTTTTTCAAGAAGACGCACGTCTACCGCATCGTCGACAAGCAGCGGAAGACGCTGGTCTACCTCGCGATCAGCGACAGGATCGTCAACGGCTCGCCGTACAACGCGATTTCCAGCGTGCCGGTGATGCCGTGGGGCGATAAGCGCTGAGCTCGGAGATTCGCTAGGGCAGCCCGCCCTTCGCCGCCTCCGGCCGCGATGGTTTTCCCGCGTGCGGGGGAGGAACCCGGCCCGGAAGGCCTATTCCTTCATGATCTGCTGTTTGGCGCGTTCGCCGAGATGCTCGAGTTCGAAGCGTACCTGCGCCGGCGTGCAGGGAGCGCCCTTCTGGGCCAGATCGGCGACGAGCTTGTCGACGACGCGGCGGTCGCCGCCGTGGAATTCGGCCTCGACGACCTCCTTGGCGTAAGCCTCGGCCGCGTTGGCTTCGAGGCCCATGCGCTCGGCGGCCCACAGCCCGAGCAGCCGGTTGCGCCGCGCCTTGACCTTGAACTGCAGCTCCTGATCGTGCTTGAAGCGTGCCTCGAAATCTTTTTCCCGGTCGTCGAACGTGGTCATGGCTCTCGCATCCCGTGCCGGCTCGCTGCCACGTTATCACAGTCGAATGCGGCGCGGGTGAGGCCCCGATGTGCACGCTGGTGATCTTGCGCCGGCCGGCGCATGACTGGCCGGTCGTGATCGGCGCCAACCGTGACGAGATGATCGACCGCCCGGCGCTGCCGCCCGGCCGCCACTGGCCGGACCGCGCCGAAATCGTCGCCGGGCGCGACCTCCTGGCCGGCGGGTCGTGGCTCGGCGTCAACGATTGGGGCGTTGCCGCCGCGGTGCTGAACCGGCACGGCTCGCTCGGCCCCGCCGAGGGGCTGCGCTCGCGCGGCGAACTCGTGCTCGAAGCGCTCGACCACGCCGACGCGGTCGATGCCGCCGCCGCGCTGGCCGATCTCGACCCCGCGGCCTACCGCACGTTCAACCTGATCGTCGCCGACAACCGCGACGCGTTCTGGCTGCGTCATGCCGGCGGCGAGCGGATCGAGCTGCGCCCGATCAAGGAAGGCCTGTCGCTGATCGCGGCCGGCGATATCGACGATTTCACGACGCTGCGCCTCGCCTTTGCGCTGATCCCGTTCACCGCCGCGCCGCCGCCCGACCCGGACCGCGGCGACTGGACCGCCTGGCAGGACCTGCTCGCCGACGACCGTGCTCCGGCTGGCGCTCCGCCCGAGGCGGCGCTGCGCTTTCGCACCGCGCGCGGCTACGGCACCGTGTCGAGCGCATTGATCGCCTTGCCGGCCGAGCCGTCGCCGCGGCGACGGACGCAATTCCGCTTTGCCCAATGGCTGCCCGAGCCCGTCCCCTGGCGCGACGCGGCGACGGGTTGAGCGGCGTTGCCGGCGACCACCGCGACGCCCATACTGCGGCGATGAAGGCGCGCGTCCATATCAGCCTGAAGCCGGGCGTGCTCGATCCGCAGGGCAAGGCGATCGGCAACGCGCTGAAGGCCCTCGGGTTCGCCGGCATCGGGGAGGTGCGCCAGGGCAAGCTGATCGAACTCGAACTGGCCGAAAGCGACCCCGCCGCAGCGCATGCCCACGTCGAGGCGATGTGCAAGCAGCTCCTCGCCAACCCGGTCATCGAGAACTACGCGATCGAGCTCGATTGAGGCGCATGGCGCTCTCAGCCTTTTCGCATTGCCGGCGAAGGCCGGCATCCATGGCGGCCGAGGGTCCCGGCTTGCGCCGGGACTGCGGAGTGGTGGGGGGCGCGGCGGCACTAACGATGTTTGCGGTCATAGCCGCATCCTGCGCAAACGCGGCGGCGGCCGAAGAGCAGCACTGCGTGCCGGCCCAGATCGTGCTGTGGGGCGACGGACGGCACGACGATACGGCCGCGCTCAACGCGTGGCTGCACGGCCGGCCGGCGATCTGGGGCGACAGCGGCGCGCCGGTCGGCGCGGCGATCGGCCAGCGCAATTTCCGCCTGTCCGCCCCGGTCTACGTGCCGGCCGGCACCGGCCGCAGCCTCGCCGATTTTACGCTGCGCTGGCCGGACCGCGGCGAGACCGTGGCGGGCGGGCGAATCGCCGCCGGGCATGACCCGAACGCCGCGCCGGTCATGTCGGGCATCAGCATTGTCGGCGGCGATCCCGGCGAGGGTAGGCCGTTCGAGGCCCCCGACCCGCCGCCGCCCAGGCCCGACCCTGCTGCCGGCTGTGCAACTTCCTGACGAGCCTCGCGTTTGCTGATCGACGAGCAACCGAGGAGAGACGCGATGCCGGTCATCGCATTGCTGCGAACGGCATTGTGGGCCTTTTCGACGTTGTTCGGCAGCCTCGGCGTGTTCTTCCTCTACATCAGCTTCCTGCGGCCGCATTTCGCAGCCGAGGCGCTGGTCTTTCTCGGCGCCGCCACCGCAATCGCCTACTTCGCGCCGCAGAAATAGAATTGACATCGCTGGAGCGCACCGCCGCGGCGGCTTGAACCGCCCGGCGCGCCGGCGTATGTGACGAGGGCCGCCGCCACCCCGTCGCCAACCATGCAAGCTGCCGTCGTCGTCTTCCCCGGCTCCAACCGCGAGCACGATTTCTGCCTCGCCTGGAAACGTGCCAGCGGTCGCGAGCCGCTGCGCGTCTGGCACCGCGACGCCGAACTGCCCGAGGCCGACCTGATCGTCTTGCCCGGCGGCTTTGCTTATGGCGATTACCTGCGCTGCGGCGCGATGGCGGCGCATTCGCCGGTCATGCGCGAGGTCAAGGCGCGGGCCGAGCGCGGGGTGCCGGTGCTCGGCATCTGCAACGGCTTCCAGATTCTGACCGAGGCCGGCCTGCTGCCGGGGGCGCTGCTGCCCAACCGCTCGCTTGCCTTCACCTGCAAGGACGTGCATCTGCGCGTCGAGACCAGCCAGACGATCTTCACCTGCGGCTACGCAGCCGGGCAGACGGTCCGCGTGCCGGTGGCGCATCACGACGGCGGCTACACCGCCGACCCCGACACGCTCAACCGGCTGGAGGGCGAGGGCCGCGTCGCCTTCCGCTATTGCGGCAAGTCGGGCGAATTGAGCGAGGACGACAATTTCAACGGCTCGGCCCGCGCGATCGCCGGCATCTTCAACGACAGCCGCACGATATTGGGCCTGATGCCGCACCCCGAGAACGCCACCGACCCGCTATTGGGCGGCACCGACGGCCAAGCCTTCTTCGCCGGCCTCGTCGCCGCGCTGCAGTGACGGCTTATCTCTATATTCTCCGCTGCGAGGACGGCTCGTACTATGTCGGAACCACGGTAGCCGGCCTTGAGGCAAGGGTTGCCGAACACCAGGCCGGTACATTTGGCGGCTACACGGCAGCTCGCCGACCGGTCGTGCTGGTTTTTCATCAGCATTTTGACCGGCTGGATGACGCTGCCGCCGCGGAACGCCAGGTAAAGGGGTGGCGAAGGGAGAAGAAGGAGGCCCTGATCCGCGGTGCCTTTGCCGCTCTGCCTTCGTTATCGCGCCGCGGTGCAAAGGCAGTGCGTCCTTCGAGACGCGCTGCTCCGCAGCGGCCCTCAGGATGACGTCGTTTCTCGCTGCACACCGTCATGCTGAGGAGCGCCCCAAGGGCGCGTCTCGAAGCACGCACGGCCCGTCGATTACGGCGCAGTCGAGATGATCGGCTCCAACGTCACTGCCGAATTGGCCGCCGAGCATGGGCTGACGGCGGATGAGTTCGAGCGCGCCTGCGGCATTCTCGGGCGTACGCCGAACCTGACGGAGCTCGGCATCTTCGCCGCGATGTGGAGCGAGCACTGCTCGTACAAATCCTCGAAGGTGTGGCTGAAGACATTGCCGACCGAGGGGCCGCGCGTCATCTGCGGCCCCGGCGAGAATGCCGGCATCGTCGATATCGGCGACGGCGATGCGGTCGTCTTCAAGATCGAGAGCCACAATCATCCGTCGTTCATCGAGCCGTACCAGGGCGCAGCGACCGGGGTCGGCGGCATCTTGCGCGACGTCTTCACGATGGGCGCGCGCCCGATCGCGATGCTCAACTCGCTGCATTTCGGCAGCCCGGACCACCCGAAGACGCGCCATCTCGTCGCCGGCGTCGTCACCGGCATCGGCGGTTACGGCAATTGCGTCGGGGTGCCGACGGTCGGCGGCGAGTGCCGGTTCCACCCCGCCTTTAACGGCAACATCCTGGTCAATGCCATGTGCGTCGGGCTGGCGCGTAAGGGCCGCATCTTCTATTCGGCCGCCGCCGGGCCCGGCAATCTTGTGATCTATGTCGGCGCCAAGACGGGGCGCGACGGCATCCACGGCGCGACGATGGCTTCGGCCGAATTCGCGGCCGACGCCGAAGAAAAGCGGCCGACCGTGCAGGTCGGCGATCCCTTGACCGAAAAGCTCTTGATCGAGGCCTGCCTCGAACTGATGCAATCGGACGCGATCGTCGCGATCCAGGACATGGGGGCCGCGGGTCTCACCTCCTCCGCGGTCGAGATGGCCGGCAAGGGAGGCCTCGGCATCGACCTCGACCTCGACCTTGTGCCGGTGCGCGAAGCGGGCATGACGCCCTATGAGATCATGCTCAGCGAGAGCCAGGAGCGCATGCTGATGATCCTGGCGCCGGGCAGCGAGGCGGCGGCGCGCCGCGTCTTCGACAAATGGGAGCTGGATTTCGCGGCGATCGGCCGGGTCACCGACACCGGTCGGCTGATTCTGCGCATGCAC
>DATEKP010000101.1:0-2299 GCA_035277405.1 Allostellaceae bacterium
GATTGGGAGCGCGCCAGGCCCTGGCCGTCGGGGAAATAGACGAGCCGCTGCAGGTAGACTTCCGGGACGTCGATGTCGCGCGCCAGCCGCACGAAATCGTCGAGCTGCCCGATCGTCTCCTTGAGGCCGGTCAGCCACAGCGAGACGCGCGGCCGCTCCGCCGCGAGGTCGCGCTGCATCGCGCGGAAGGCGCGGACGTTGCGCACGATGCGGGCGAACATGTCGCGCCCGCGCACCGCCGCGAAGGTGCGCGGCTCGGCCGCGTCGAGCGAGACGCGCAATTCGTCGAGGCCGCTGTCGATCAGCTCGCTTCCCTTGCGCCGCGTCAAAAGCGTGCCGTTGGTGTTGAACAGGACGTAGGTGCCGCGCGCCTTCAGGTAGCGGATCATGCGCGGCAACGCCGGCACCATCATCGGCTCGCCGACGCCATGCAAGACGACGCGCGCGATGCTCGGAAACTGATCGACGATGCGGGTGAACAGCGCCCAGTCCATGTCGCCGGGCGGCTCCAGCGCCTCGAAGGTGCGCGGGCAGGTCGTGCACAAGAGGTTGCAGCGGTTTGTCGTTTCGAGATAGAGGCAGACCGGCTCGGCCTCGGCGTGCTGGCCGCGCTCATCGCCGATATGGTCGAAATAGCGCCGCGGGTCGGGCCGCGCCGTCGCGTGCGTGCTGCCGGACAAGCTCAGGGGCTCCGCGTCCCAGGGCGGTGATGGCGGCGATGATACCAGAGATCGGCCACCGCCAGTCCGGCAAACGGCGCGTAGATCAGCGTCTCGATCAACAAGCGGTGATGATCGCGCACGATGTGCGAGCCGATCGGCACGAGATAGAGCAGGAGGCAGGCATTGGTCAGCCACAAGAGGGCGAAGGACCGGACGACGCAGGCAAACACGATCAGCCACGCGAAGTACCAGGCGTAGTGCGGCGACAGCAGCACCGTGAAGGCAGCGGCCAGCACCGTCGCATCGCCGAGCCGCGGCGGGGTGCTCCGCCGGCCGAGCGCGGCCGCGACGCCAAGACCCGCCATGACCGCCAGCGCGGCGAGCAAATAGGCCCGGCCGCTCAAGCCGCCGAGGCCCGGCACATGGCGGAGCACGGCGAGCAGGTAAAACCCGGCGCCGCCGGCATCGAACCCCTCTTCCCCGGCATAGCCCGGCAGAAAACCGAGCACCTGCCGGCCGACGCCGACGAACGGCAGGTATGCGATCACGACCGCCGCGGCGAAGGCTGCCGGCATGCGCCAATTCCAGCGCCGGTACAGCGCCGGCAGCAGCACCGCCGGGTAAAGCTTGGTCAGGACGGCGGCGGCAATCAGCACCCCGGCAAGCACCTCGCGGCGGTAGCGGGCGGCGCACAATGCCGCGGCGACGAGGGCGATCAGCGCCGCGTCGATATGGCCGCTGCCGGCGAACTCCCACAATGGCAGCGGGTGCCAGGCATAGACCGCGACGCGGCCGAGCGGCAGGCCCGAGCCGGCGAGCAGCACGAGCAGCAGCGCGAACGTCAGCGCCTCGAACCCGACCATCGCCGCCTTCATCACGGTCACCGACTGGCCGAAGCGGGTGACGGCGAGGAAAATCCCCTGCGCCACCGGCGGGTAGATCGTCACCGCCGTGCCGGCGCGGTTGATGTGCGGAAAGATCGCCGTGTCGCGCAGAGGCTGCAAATGCGGGTCGGCCGGGACATAGCGGTAGGGATTGATCCCGGCGGCGGCGACGCGGCCGTCCCAGACATAGCGGTAGACGTCGCTCGACAGGCGGGGCGGGGCGAGCACGACCGGAACCCGCATGATCAGCGCGACGGCCGCGATGCCGATGACGAGGCGGCGCGACGAGCCGCCGTTCCATACCGCCCACACCGCCGCGAGATAGGCGGCCACCTGCCCCGACGCGACAAGCAGAAACGGGCCGGGGTGCTGCTCCGACTGGAGCGGCAGCGCCAGCATCGTCAACGTGAGGAGGGCTGCGCCGCTGGCCGCGATGATCAGGTACCTTTGCGGAGTCGAGAGAGTGCACGACAAAATCGGGCCGCAATGCTTGTCGTGCGTCCTGCGAGACGCGCCCTTCAGGCGCTCCTCAGGATGACGTAAGGCTTTAACAGGATTTATAAAAAACCTCATCCTGAGGAGCCCGCGTCAGCGGGCGTCTCGAAGGACGCACAGATGTTGTCCGAGGCAATCGGAAGGCTGTGCAAAAGGTCCAACGACAATAGCGCGCACCCCGTTCACGAGCCCGCGGCCAGGCTGCCCCCGCGTTCCCGCAGCAGCTTGTTGCCGGCGGGGCCGAACAGCTCGTGCAGC
>DATEKP010000102.1:0-6022 GCA_035277405.1 Allostellaceae bacterium
CCGGTCCCTTCTCGCGCAAAGCGATGCGCGCCGCGCCGATCTGCAGAGGGCGATTGCCGTAGGCGTTCGAGATGCGCACGCGCAGCCGCTCGCCGCCGAGGCTGCTGATGCGCGGGTTCATGCGGATCGTGTGGTTGTTGAACCCGGCCGGAGGAAGCCCCTCCGCCGGCGCCGGCGCCGCCGCCCAGGTCCCGACCCAATGGCTGCCTTGCATCTTGTCGCCTCCTCCCGCTCGATTGCGGCGATCGTGCCGCCGACCCGGCCCTCGCCGCAATGCCTTTCACCCGCACCGCCGTGCCTTGACAGGGGTTGGGGCCATCACCATAGTCCGCGCGCCCGGGCGAAGGGGCATCCTCGCCTCGGGCCACCGCGCGAGTCCGGGGCCGTAGCTCAGCTGGGAGAGCGTCGCGTTCGCAATGCGAAGGTCAGGGGTTCGATCCCCCTCGGCTCCACCATCCCGCACCGCCGATAGAAGCGTTGGCTCACGAGACCGCCGGTTCGGCCGCGAGTTCCGGCTGAAGGCGCAATTCGACCGGGTAGATGTACGGGCCGAGGCGGTATACCAGCACGACCGCCGCCGCCAGCGCCAGCGCCGCGCCGACCAAGGCCGGGTTGTACGATCCTGCCCGATCGTAGACAAAGCCGCCGAGAAAGCGGCCGGCCGCCGAGCCGAAGCCGAACAGCATGAAGCAATAGCCGTAGATCTGGCCGAACGCGCGCCGGCCGAGATAGCGCGATACCAGGAACGCGATCAGGTCGATCTCGGTGCCGAGGCCAAGCCCGACCAGGATCACGCCGAGCACCGGCAGCGCGCCGGCCGCGCTCGTGAGCAGCGCGAACCCGGCGATCGGCGACAGGAACAGCACCGCCGCGACATGCGCCGCGAAAATGCGGTCCACAAGATAGCCGGAGAGCAGCCGGCCGCACATCGTCGCCAACCCGAACACGCCGAGCGTCGCAGCCGCCTTGGCCGGCGACAGCCCGGCGTCGGTCAGGAGCGGCACGACATGGGCGACGGTGCCGTTGAGCGCGACCGCGACGAGAAAGAACATCGCGAGCAGAATCCAGAACTGGCTCGCACCAGCTGCCTGGCGCAGCGTCAGGCCCGGGAGCGCGCCGGCCGCGACGGGCCGGCGCTCCTCGCCCTCGCCGGGGCGCGGCTCGCGGATCCACAGCGCGACGACCGGGAAGGCAATGGCGAGGGTCAATAGCCCGAGAACCGGGTAGGCGCCGCGCCAGCCGAGCCGCTCGATCAGGGCTTCCGCCAGTTGCGGCATCACAAAGCCGCCGATCCCGACCCCCGACATTGCGATGCCGAGCGCGAGGCCGCGGCGCCGGTCGAACCAGGCGGCGATCGCCTTGGCGTAGCCGATCGGCGTCTGGATCGCGCTCGCCGCCTCGGCCAGGGCGAACAGCAGCGTGAAAATCACCAGCGAATGCGGCGTCAGCCCCAACAGGCAGATCGCGAAGGCGTAGACGACGATCCCCGGCAACGCGACGCGGCGGATGCTCCAGCGGTCCATCATCCAGCCCAAGACCGGCACCATCAGGCTGGAAAAGACGCCGCCGATCCCGAACGCCAGCGACACGGCGCCGCGTTGGACCCCCATGTCGGCCATGATCGGCTTCAGGAAGACGCCGAAGGTGAAGGCCAGAACCGGCCCGTTGCAGACAAAGAGGCCGCTGACCGCGCCGACCACCACCCACCACGGGTTTGTGAATCTGATCCCCATGGCGCCCTCCGCCGGACCGAGCCGTCGGCGCAGCTTAGCGCAACCCGCTTGCCGAGGCGATTGCCGCCGACGCCAGGTGATCACGCCTGGGTGAACAATGCTTTTAGGTGGCGCCGTTGCCGTTCAGCGCGTTGGCGACGGCACGCGCCAGCTCCTCCTTGCGGTAGGGCTTACTCAGCAGCCGCAATTGGGGCAGCCGGTCGTTGCCGTTGTGTCGGCCTTCCGGAAAACCCGAGGTCAGCAACACCTTGATTGTCGGCCAGCGCGCCAACGCGGCGCGCGCCAAATCGTAGCCGCTGGTCCCGCCCGGCAGCACCACGTCGCTGAACAGCAGCGCCACCGGCGCGGTCTCCATGGCTGCGAGCGCCGCGTTCGCGTCCTCCGCCTCGATGACGCGATAGCCGAATTCGCTGAGCTGACGGGCGACGACCCGGCGCAGGCCGGGATTGTCCTCGACCGCCAAAACCGTCTCGCCGCTGCCGCGCACGATGGCAGGCGTCGCCGCAGCTTCCTCCTGCGCGCCGGCGGCATCGGCGCGCGGCAAATAGAGGCGCACCGTCGTGCCGACTCCGACTTCGCTGTAGATGTTGATGTGGCCGCCCGACTGTTTGGTGAAGCCGTACACCATGCTGAGGCCGAGCCCGGTGCCCCTGCCTGCTTCCTTGGTTGTGAAGAAGGGCTCGAAGACCTGCGCCAGCACCTCGGGCGGCATGCCGCTGCCATTGTCGCTGACCTCGATCATCGCGTAATCGCCCGGCACCACCTCGGCATGCTGCGATGCGTAATCTTCATCGAGACGCCGGTTATCGGTCACGATGGCGAGTTCTCCGCCGCGCGGCATCGCGTCGCGCGCGTTGGTCGCGAGATTGGTCAGGCTTGCTTCGAGCTGTGCCGGATCGACCACTACCGGCCACAGCCCAGCGCCGAGGTCGAGACTGATCCGGATGTCCTCGCCGAGCGTCCGTTCAAGCAGCTTGGTGATTTCCGCCACCAGATGATTGACGTCGCTGCGTTGCGGCTGCAGCGGCTGGCGGCGGGCAAAGGCCAGCAGGCGGCGGATCAGATCGGCGCCCCGCAACGCGGCGGTCATCACTTCGCCGGTCAACTCCTCGCCTTCCGGATTGTCGGCAAGCCGGTCCCGCAGCACGTCGACGTTGAGGATCACGACGCCAAGCAGGTTGTTGAAGTCGTGCGCCATGCCGCCGGCGAGATTGCCGACCGCCTCCATCTTCTGGGCCTGCTGCAACTGGCGCTCGAGCTTTTTTCGCTCAGTGATATCGGCCACCGCGTACATGATGCCGAGCAGCTGTCCCGCGTCGTCGCTGACGCGCGCCCAGCGGACCGATACATCGATCAGGAGGCCGTCCCTGCGGCGACGCTGCGTCTCGAAAGCGCCGCCCTCGGCGCCATCAATCGCCTGCGCCAGCCTGTCGAGGAAATCCGGCTTGGACTCGTCGTCGAGGTAGGGCGGCAGCAGCCCCAGCGCTTCGGCCTCGCGGTAACCGAAGATCCGTTCCGCCGCGGTGTTCCACAGCAGCACCTTGCCCTGCAGATCGAGCATGAAGATCGCCAGCGGCGAGCTGCGCAGGATCGCGCGGAGTTGGCGATTGGTTTGCGTCAGTTCACCGGTGCGCGCGCGCACCTGCTGATCGAGTTCGCCGGCATAGGCCTCCAGTCGCCCGGTCGCGGCGGCGAGGCGACCACCAATTCCGCCGGCCACAACCAGCACCACCGAGAGCACGAAACTGACCGCCAGAAGCCCGTATGCGCGGCCGGCATAGAAGCCGAGGTCGAAGCGACCGGCATTCAGCCCGGCGCTGAGCGCGATGTCGCATAGCCAGGCCACGAGCACTACGATCAGCCACAGGTCGAGAACCGCATAGGGTAGGTTCAAGAGCAGCGCGAGGAGGGCGATGCCGCTGAGGGCCCAAACCGTGCCGATCACCAGGATCATCGCGGGCGTGTAGCCGTTGCCCGCCATGATCGCCGGCAGCCGATCCTCGGCCGCCGTCGCGAGCAGCGTCAGCAGCGCGGCGAGCGCAACCACCCCGATAATCAGCGCCGCCGCCGCCGCCGCACCGACGTGCTGGGAGGCGCGCCGGCGGGCCCTTCGCTTCAATCCGGCATAAGCCAGCACGAAAATCGGAAAGCCGCCATGCCAGAACATGTACAGCCACGCGGTGGTCTGCGCGCCGGCGCCGAGCCAGCCGGTCGGGGTCAGCAGCCCTGGAAAGCTCAAGGCATGCGGGATGACTAGCAGCCCATCGAACAAATAGCCTGCCCCCAGCACCAACAATGCCGGCGAGCGCAGCTGCGAAAACTGGCCGAACAGCAGCACCGCCGTGATTACGTCGAGCACGACGAGCGCGGCTTCGTACGCCGGGATGAACGCCGGAACGGCGATCAGCGGGACCTTCGCGAACGGCGCCAGGGCGAAGAATGCGAGGACCGATACGGCAATCATTCCGAACGCGAGGTGGCGTTGCCATGGCCCCGCCAACGCTCCCGACAACAGCGCATCGGGATGCCGCAGCCCGCGCAGATCCGGTGTCCCGGCGACGTTGCCAGAAGCGTATAAGGCTGCGATTGCGGAGCTGCCGGGCAGGATTTGCATGTTCTTGCTGCTAAACCAACGGGCGTATCCGCTACTACTTAATTGCGGTCCAAAAGACAGAAATAGAGCCCGATCAGCGTCGCACCTGGGGATGCCGTCAAGCCATACCTTTTATCGAGCACTGATATTCCAAAATTAATCATCTGTCATGTACCGTTCAAAGCAGGATTTAATAAAATTTGAAGAACCTGAGATTGTAATAGAATAAATTTCAGCCGAGATTATCGGTCGCCTGATTGCTGCTGGAGATCGGAGCTATGGCGGACGATCTGTTCGGCAACCGTCTGTTGGTGATCGACGACGAGCCGGCACTTGTGCAAATCGTCAAGCGGGTGGCCGAAACAGCCGGTTTCGAGGTCGCTGCTACGACTGATCCCGCGGTTTTCATAAATACGGCGCGGCTCTGGCACCCCACGGTCGTCATCCTGGACCTGAAGATGCCCGGCACCGACGGCGTCCAGCTGTTGCGTATGCTGGCCGCCGACCAGTGCAGGGCGCATGTCGTGGTGAGCAGCGGCGCCGACCGGAAGGTGCTCGATTCGGCGATCGCGCTCGGCCGCGAACGCGGGCTGAAGATGAGCGAGGCGCTGCCGAAACCGGTCCAGGCGGAGGATTTGAGGCAGCGCCTCACTGCGTTGCGGGGCGTCCCGAAACTGCAGCTGTCGGCCGATTTCTCGCGGGCGCTGGCCGGGAACCAACTGTTTCTCGAATACCAGCCGAAACTCGATTGCCGTCTCGGGCGGGTGACCGGGGTCGAGGCGCTGGTGCGCTGGGACCATCCTGCGCACGGCAGGATACCGCCCGACCATTTCATCCCCGCGGCCGAGAACAACGGCATGATCAGCCGGCTTACCGACTGGGTTTTTGCCGAGGCGGCGCAGCAGGCCGCGCGCTGGCATCGCGACGGGCTTGCCCTCGATGTGGCGATCAACGTCTCGGCCTCCGATCTCGAAGATCTTGACCTGCCGGATCGGCTCGACCGGCACTGCCGCGATGCCGCTATGGACGCCGGCTTCCTGATCCTCGAGCTGACCGAAACCGGCGCGATGCGCGAGGCCGTGCAGATGATGGACGTGCTGACGCGGCTCCGCCTCAAGGGCTTTCACCTGTCGATCGACGATTTCGGAACGGGCTATTCCTCGCTCGTGCAGTTGCAAAAGATGCCGTTTTCCGAAGTCAAGATCGACCGCTCGTTCGTCATGCAGATGATGCACAACCAGGGCTGCCGCGTCATTGTCGAGATCATCGTCGATCTCGCCCGCAAGCTCGGGCTGCGCAGCGTTGCCGAAGGCGTCGAGGACCAGGCGGCGCTCGACGCCTTGACCGAGATCGGCTGCGATGTCGCCCAGGGCTACGTCGTGTCGCGCCCGCTATCCGCGGCGGGCATCGCCGAATTTTTGCGGGCCGGCATGGCGGCGCCCGGGCGGAGCGCCGCCTGAGCCTCCCGCGCCGGCGCGCTCCTTGAGCGCGAACACCCGGGAGATCGCGTTCAGGCGGCGACGAGCGGGCGCCACCATCGCCAGGTCGCGGTCAGCGCCAGGAGACCGAGAACGCCGGTGACCACCGTCGCGGCCGGGGCGCCGACCGCGTCGGCCAACACGCCGAGGTAAAAGAAGCCGATCGGGCTGGCGCCGATGCACACCGACAGGACGCCATACATGCGGCTGCGCATCTC
>DATEKP010000103.1:0-5389 GCA_035277405.1 Allostellaceae bacterium
TCCCTCGCCCTGATCTGAATCGCCTCGGTTTGGTAAGTGGCGGATGGGGTGGGATTCGAACCCACGAGGAGCTCGCGCCCCCGCCGGTTTTCAAGACCGGTGCCTTAAACCGCTCGGCCACCCATCCCGGAGCAAGATCAAAACGTAGATATTCCCGGCAAGAACGCAACAGCAGCTATTGCGATCCCGGCCCCGATGTCGAACCAAATCGTCCGGCAGCCCGCGATGCCGGACAAGGCGCCGATGACGGGCGCCGCGGCGGCGGATTTCGCATGCGCGGCTTGTCTTTGCGCCGGCGGGTTAATAAAAAGGGCCGCGCGACGAACCTTCGGTGCCTGCGGCCGCCTCCCGCCGCAGCTCAAAGAGGGCTCGAATTGGCTCCGGATGTCAGCCTGGAACGGCAGGCCTCTTCATTCCTCGCCGGCGGCGGCGAGATGGGTGCGCTGATCCGGCAAAAGGACTGGTCGAAGACGCCGCTCGGCCCGACCGAGAGGTGGCCGCAAAGCCTGCGCATGATGGTGAGTTTTCTGCTCGCCAACCGGTTCCCGCTGCTGCTGTGGTGGGGACCCGACTACATCTCGATCTACAATGACGCCTACCGGCCGATCCTCGGCGCCAAGCACCCGCGGGCAATCGGATTGCCGGTGCGCGAGTGCTGGTCGGAGATCTGGCACATCTTGAAGCCGCTGATCGACAGCCCGTTTTCGGGTGGCCCGGCGACATGGATGGAGGACCTGCCGCTCGAAATAAACCGCAACGGGTTCACCGAGGAAACGCACTTCACGGTCGCCTACAGCCCGGTGCCGGACGAGACCGCGCCGCGCGGGATCGGCGGTGTGCTGGCGACAGTGCACGAGATCACCCAGAAAGTCGTCGGCGAGCGCCGGGTCGCAACGCTGCGCGACCTCGGTGCGCGCACCGGCGAGGCGAAGACCGCGGAGGCGGCGTGCGCGGTTGCCGCCGAAACCATGGCCGATCATCCCAAGGATCTTCCGTTCGCACTGCTTTACCTGATCGATGGCGACGGCCTGCATGCACGGCTGGCCGGTTGCGCCGGGATCGAGCCCGGCGAGGCAGCCAGCCCGCCAGTCGTCGATCTCGCCGACGCCGACGGCAACACGCCGGGATGGCCGCTCGCCGCGGCAGCACGCGCCGAGGCGGCGATCACGGTCGAAGACCTGCCGGACCGTTTCGCCGCCGCGCCGGCCGGCCATTGGGCCGATCCGCCGCGACAGGCGATCGTCCTGCCGATCCGCTCGAACAAGGCGCACGAACCGGCGGGCCTGCTGGTCGCCGGTGTCAGCGCGCGGCTCAGGCTCGACGAGCAATACCGCAGCTTTCTCGAGCTCGCCGCATCGCAGATCGCGACCGCGATCTCCAGTGCCCGCGCCTACGCTGAAGAGCGCCGGCGGGCCGAGGCCCTGGCCGAGATCGACCGGGCCAAGACCGTGTTTTTCTCGAACATCAGCCACGAATTCCGCACACCGCTGACCCTGATGCTGGGGCCGCTCGAAGATGCGCTGGCGGATCGAGGGTTGCCGGCGGCCGAGCGCGCGCGGCTCGATGTCGCGCACCGCAATTCGCTGCGCCTCTTGAAGCTCGTCAACTCGCTGCTCGATTTCTCGCGCATCGAGGCGGGGCGCGCGCAGGCGAGCTACGCGCCGACCGATCTCGCCGCGCTGACCGCCGAACTCGGCAGCAATTTCCGCTCGGCCTGCGAGCGCGCCGGAGTCGCGCTGACGGTCGATTGTCCGCCGCTACCGGCGCCGGTCTATGTCGATCGCGACATGTGGGAGAAGATCGTCCTCAACCTGCTGTCGAACGCCTTCAAATTCACGTTCGGCGGCGAGATCGCAGTACGGCTGCGCGCGGCCGACGGCCAGGCCGAACTTTCGGTCGCGGATACCGGCGTCGGCATACCTGCGCCCGAACTGCCGCGCCTGTTCGAGCGCTTTCACCGCATCGAGGGGCAGAAGAGCCGCACCTATGAGGGCAGCGGCATCGGCCTGGCGCTGGTGCAGGAGCTGGTCAGGCTGCATGGCGGCACGATTGACGCCGCCAGCGAGCCGGGCCGCGGCACCACGTTTACCGTTCGCCTGCCGCTCGGCAGCGCGCACCTGCCGCAGGACCGCGTCGGCGCCGAGCCGACCCTCGCGTCGAGCGCAATCCGCGCCGAAGCGTTTGTCGAGGAGGCGCTGCGCTGGCTGCCCGACGGCATGGTCTCGGACATCGCGCCGGCGAACACGAGCGATGCGGCCGCCGGGCTGCCGACCCGCCACGCCGGTGCGCGCATCCTGCTGGCCGACGATAACGCCGACATGCGGGCCTATGTGCGCCGGCTGCTCGGCGATTGCGATGTCGAAACCGTCGCCGACGGCGAGGCGGCGCTGGCCGCGATCCGCGCGCGCCATCCCGACCTGGTGCTGACCGACATCATGATGCCGCGGCTCGACGGCTTCGGCCTGATCCGCGCGATTCGCGCCGACCCGGCGCTGCGCGACATCCCGCTCGTCGTGCTGTCGGCGCGCGCCGGCGAGGAGAGCCGCATCGAGGGTGTCGACGCCGGCGCCGACGACTACCTGGTCAAACCGTTCAGCGCCCGCGAATTGATCGCCCGCGTCGGCGCCAATCTCGAGGCGGCGCGCCTGCGCCGCGCCATGCAACAGGACCTGCTTGCCGCCACAACCGAACTGCGCCAGACGCTGGAGACGGCCGGCGTCGGGCTGACCCATTGCAGCCGCGAGCTGCGCTATCTCTCGGCCAATCCGGCCTATGCCCGGATCGCCGGCCTGCCCGTCGAGCGGATCGTCGGCCGCCCGATTGTCGAGGTCATGGGGAGCGGCGCGTTCGCAATCATAAAGCCCTATGTCGAACGGGTGCTGCGCGGCGAGCGCGTCGAATACGAGGCCGAACTGCCATGGGCCGCCGGCGAACGAAGCTGGGTTCGCATCGTCTACATGCCGGCGCGCGCCGCCGACGGCACCGTCACCGGTTGGGTCGCCTCGGTCGCCGACATCACCCGGCGCAAACGCGCGGAGGAGGAAATCCAAGCGCAGGCCAAGCGGCTCGCAGCCGAGCTTGCGGTCAGGCGGCAATTGCAGGAGACCAGCACCCAGCTCCTCCGCGACGGGGACGCGGCGGTGCTTTACGAGCGGATCGTCGCCACGGCCGCCACGGTCATGAGCTCCGATTTCGCCAGCATGCAGAGGCTCGATCGCGGGCGCGGGGAGCTGCGGCTGCTCGCTTCGAAAGGATTCGATTCGGCCGCCGTCGCGGCCTGGGAATGGGTGGGCCGCGACGGCGGCAGCAGCTGCGCCGCCGCCCTCAGAACCTGCCGGCGAATCGTGGTGCCGGATGTCGGGGAATGCGACTTTCTCGTCGGCACGCCCGATTTGACCACCTATCGACAGGCCGGCATCGCCGCGGTGCAATCAACACCGCTGATGTCGCGCAGCGGCCGCTTGCTCGGGATGATCTCGACCCATTGGCGGCAACCGCACAACGCCGGCGACAGCGAGCTCGGCCTGCTCGATGTCCTGGCCCGGCAAGCCGCCGACCTGATCGAGCAAGCCGAAGCCGAAGTCGCGCTGCGCGAGCTGAACGCCTCGCTGGAAACACGCATCACCGAGCGCACCCGTGAACTGGCCGACGCCAACGACCGGCTGCGCCGCGAGCGGCTGCTGTCGGAGCTGATCGTCGAGAACACCGCCGAGGGCATCATCGTCGTCGATACCGCGATGCGGCATGTCGTGTGGAACGCCGGGATGGAGCGCATTAACGGGTTGCCGCGCGCCGCCGTCCTCGGCAAAACCGTGTTCGAGGTGTTCCCGCACCTCGCGGATCACCCGACCGGCGCGGCGTGGCGCCGAGCCCTCGCCGGGCATGCCGTCGAGCTGCGCGACCGCCGCTATGTCTCGCCGGCGCGCGGCATGGAGATCGTCTACGATTCCGACCACACGCCGCTCTACGACCGCGACGGCACGATCATCGGCGCCATCTGCATCGTGCGCGAGACGACCGAACGCCATCGCATCGAGGAGATGCTGCGCGAATCGCAAAAGCTTGAGGCGGTCGCCCGGCTGACCGGCGGCGTGGCGCACGATTTCAACAATCTGCTGACCGTGGTGTCGGGCCACGCCGAAACGCTGCTGGCCTCGCTCGACGACAAGCGCATGCAGCAGATGGCCGGGGCGATCCAGCGCAGCGTCGATCGCGGGGCGCGGCTGACCGGACAATTGCTGGCGTTTTCGCGGCGCCAGACATTGCGCCCGTCGGCGATCACCTTCGCCCAGCTGACCGGTGGCGTCGACGATCTGGTGCGCCGTGCCGCCGGCGAGACCGTCCGGGTCGCTTTCGAGGCCGAGCCGGACCTGTGGCCGATCCATGCCGATATGCAGCAGTTCGAAGCCGCGCTGCTCAACCTCGTCGTCAACGCGCGCGACGCGATGCCGGAGGGCGGCCACCTCGTCATCCGGGCGCGCAACGCCGTCGTCGGCGAGCCCGACGCGGCGCGGCTCGACCTGCCCGGCGGCGACTATGTCGCGATCAGCGTCAGCGACACCGGCACCGGCATGCCCGCCGAGGTGCGCGAGCACGCCTTCGAGCCGTTCTTCACGACCAAGGACGTCGGCAAGGGCACCGGTCTCGGTCTCGCGCAAATCTACGGGTTCGCCAAGCAGTCGGGCGGCGCGGTGACGCTCGAAAGCACGATGGGCAGCGGGACGACCGTGTCGCTGTACCTGCCGCGCGGCGAGGCGGGCGCCGCCGACGGCGAATTGCCGGCGCGCGCGGAGGCGCCCGAGGCCGGGCAAGGCCGGACCGTGCTGCTGGTCGAGGATCAGCCGCCGGTGCGCGAGGTCATCGAGATGTATCTCGACACGCTCGGGTTCCGGGTCATGACTGCGGCCGACGGCATCGCCGCCCAGGCGCTGCTGGAGAGCGCGGAGCCGATCGACCTCCTGGTCACCGACGTGGTCATGCCGAACGGCGTCAGCGGCCCGGCGCTGGCCGAGAGCGCCCGCCGGCTGCGCCAGGACCTCAGGGTCGTGCTGGTGTCCGGCCACCCGATCGACATACAGCGCGAGGCGACCGATGTGCCGGCCGGGTTCGTCTTTCTGAAAAAGCCGTTCCGCCGCCGCGAACTGGCCGAGGCGATCGCCCGCGCCTATCGCGAGCCGTGATAGCTCCCGCGCGACGCCGCCGCGCGGATCGGGGCGCCAACCTCTGAGGAGGTGCTGCAAGCAGAAGCCAGCCCCTAGGCCGGGCTTGGCCCGGCCACCCACGCCTTAACTGACACAGAGGTGGGCCCGCGGGTCGCGCAGTTTTCGGTCGCGTTGAACCGGTTGATCGAGATTGCTTCGTCGCTTCGCTCCTCGCAATGACGTGTCTT
>DATEKP010000104.1:0-2606 GCA_035277405.1 Allostellaceae bacterium
CGCCCCGGAATGACAAGGCTGTATGGCCTTAGCCGTGTGACCCGCCATACCGTCTTCCCCACAACGACATAAAGTGTTGAAAAGCCCCGTTTTACCGGCAAAACCTGCATTGCCGGCGGTCGCGGCCGCAAGGCCTTCTGCTAACCTCCGCGGCCATGGCGATCATGAAACCGGCCCGTCGCACTGAAGAGAATGCGGTCTCCCCACCGGCCGGTACGGTTCCGTCACATACCGCCGGCGAGGAAACCCGCGCGTCACCGGAATTACATGCGAACGAAGACGCCCGCGCCGACATGCGCGGCGCCGGCAGTCGCGCAGCGGAAAATGCCGCCGCGGAAAACGCCGCGAGCGATTCATCAACCGCCGACCCCGGCCGCATCACGCCGGCCATGGCGCAGTATGTCGAGATCAAGGCCGCCAATCCGGACTACCTGCTGTTCTACCGGATGGGCGATTTCTACGAGATGTTCTTCGAGGACGCCGAGATCGCCTCGCGCGCGCTCGGCATCGTGCTCACCAGGCGCGGCAAATATCTCGGCCGCGACGTGCCGCTGTGCGGCGTGCCGGTCGCGCGCGCCGACGAATATCTGCACCGGCTGATCGAGCAGGGCCACCGCGTCGCCGTCTGCGAGCAGCTCGAGGATCCGGCGGAAGCGCGCAAGCGCGGCTCGAAGAGCATCGTGCGGCGCGACGTGGTGCGCCTCGTCACCGCCGGCACGCTCACCGAGGATTCGCTGCTCGATGCGCAGCGCAATAATTACCTGCTTGCGGTCGCACGCGCGCGGCTGTCCTCGGCCGGCGACGAGACGCGCTTTGCGCTCGCCTGGATCGACATCTCGACCGGCGAATTCCGCGTCGCCGAATGCGACCGCGCCTCGCTCGCCGCCGAGATCGCGCGCATCGAGCCGGGCGAGATCATCGTGTCCGATGCGCTCTACGGAGAGGACGATCTCAAAACCTACTGGCGCTCGCTGCCAACCGTCATGCCATTGACGCGCGACGTATTCGACGGCGCCACCGCCGAACGGCGGCTCACGACATTCTTCGCGGTCGCCACCAGCGAGGCCTTCGGCGCGCTGACGCGGCTCGAGCTCACCGCCGCGGCGGCCTGCATCACCTATGTCGAGCGCACGCAGCTCGGCCGGCGGCCGCCGCTGTCGCCGCCCCTGCGCGAAAGCGCCGGCGCCAGCATGGCGATCGACCAGGCGACGCGCGGCAATCTCGAGCTGATGCGCACGCTGTCGGGTGAGCGGCGCGGCTCGCTGCTCGACACGATCGATCGCACGATGACGGCGGCCGGTTCGCGGCTGCTGGCGCAGCGGCTGTCGGCGCCGCTCACTGACCCGGCGCTGATCGCGCGCCGGCTCGACGCCGTCGAGACGTTTGCCGGCGACAGCGCGATGCGCGCCGAAACGCGTTCGCGCCTCGCCGCGGCGCCTGATCTCGCGCGCGCCTTGTCGCGGCTTGCTGTCGGCCGCGGCGGGCCGCGCGATCTTGCCGCCGTCCGCGATGGCGTGCTGGCGGCAGCCGATCTTGCCCGCGCGCTCGCATCGCTCGGAGAAGCGCCGGCGGACATCGCCGAGGCGATCGAGGCCTGCCGCAAGCCCGACGGAATGCTGGCGGCCGAGCTTTCCGCGGCGCTTGCGGCCGAACTGCCGGCGTTCAAGCGCGACGGCGGCTTCGTGCGCGAAGGCTATGACAGGGCGCTCGATGAAACGCGCGCGCTGCGCGATGAATCGCGCCGCGTCATCGCCGCGCTGCAGGCGCGCTATGCCGAGGACACCGGTATCCGCATCCTGCGGATCAAGCACAACAACGTGCTCGGCTATTTCGTGGAGGTGACGGCCCAGCACGGCGACAAGCTGATGTCGGCGCCGCTCAACGCAACATTCATTCACCGGCAGACGCTCGCCGGCCAGGTGCGTTTCACCACCACCGAGCTGGGCGAGCTGGAGGCGAAGATCGCCAGCGCCGCCGAGCGCGCGCTGGGGCTGGAGCTCGAGATCTTCGAGCGGCTGACGGCGCGCGTGATCGCCGAGGGCGCCAATATAAAAGAGTGCGCCGGCGCGCTTGCCGGTCTCGACGTTGCGAGCGCGCTCGCGCATCTGGCAAGCGAGCGCGGATATGCGCGCCCGCAGGTCGACGACAGCCATACATTTATCATCGAAGGCGGCCGTCATCCGGTGGTCGAGCAGGCCCTGTCGCGCGATGGCACGCCGTTCGTGGCCAATGATTGCGACCTGTCGCCGCCTTCCCCGCAAGGCGGGGAAGGTTCGGAGGATGTTGGCCGCATCTGGCTCCTCACCGGCCCGAACATGGCGGGCAAATCGACCTTCCTGCGGCAGAACGCGCTCATTGCCGTGCTCGCGCAGATGGGCTCGTTCGTGCCGGCGAAATCGGCGCATATCGGCGTGGTCGACCGGCTGTTCTCCCGCGTCGGCGCCGCCGACGACCTTGCGCGCGGACGCTCGACCTTCATGGTCGAGATGGTGGAAACGGCGGCGATCCTCAACCAGGCCGGCGAGCGCGCGCTCGTGATCCTCGACGAGATCGGCCGCGGCACCGCCACCTTCGACGGGCTGTCGATTGCCTGGGCGACGGTCGAG
>DATEKP010000105.1:0-2260 GCA_035277405.1 Allostellaceae bacterium
ATAAATCTGTAGAAAAGCTTGGTCGCGAGGGGGCCGCAGTCAACCAAACCATGCCGTTCATCTCATTGCATAAATTTTAGGCAGAAATTTATAATGCTGATTCCACTTGGGTTTTCGATGTCAAGTGTAAACCAATGGTAACAACCGGCCGAAATCGACGGTGCCGGCGGCTGTCGCATTTGCGCCACAGCGGCTGTGAACAACTGCGATTGGCCGGCAAGATTTGAGGCATTTCCGAGGCTTGATCGGATAATTTTGCCGCAGCCGCCGCCGGCCCTTCGCGCGCCGCTATTCAACCACCGGCGCCTTTGCCTGAGCCCAGCCGAGATGCTCGCCGCCATCGAGCGCGATCATCTGCCCGGTCATTGCCGGCGCCGCCAGGATGAACCGCAGCGCCGCCGCGATCTCCTCGGGGCTGGTACCCCGCCGCAATGGCATCGCGCGGCAGCGCTCGGCGAATTGTTCGGCGCTCTGTCGCGGGCTCGGCAATGTCGGACCCGGCCCGATGCCGTTGACCCTGATGCGCGGTGCCAGCGCCAGCGCCATCGTTCGGGTCAGGGTCCACAGCGCCGACTTGGACACCGTATAGGAGACGAAATGCGGCGTCAGGTTCCACACCCGCTCGTCGAGCAGGTTGACCACAATGCCGCCGGCCCCCTCCGGCAGGGCCTTGGCGAAGTGCTGCATCAACACGAACGGAGCGCGCAGATTGACCGCGAGATGCGCCTCCCAGCTCTCGCGGGTGGCAGTCGCCACCGTATCGTTCTCGAAGATCGACGCGTTGTTGACCAGCACTCCGATCGGCCCGAGCGCCGCTGCGGCGCGCGGCAGGAGATCGCCGACCGCGGCCTCGTCGGTCAGATCGGCGGCAAGCGCGACGGCCCTGCCGCCGCCATTGCCGATTTCTGCGGCGACTGCTTCGGCCTCCGCGCGCGATCGGTGATGGTGGATCGCCACCGCGTAGCCATCTTCCGCCAACGCCAGCGCCAAGGCGCGGCCGATCCGCCGCGCCGCGCCGGTGACCAGAGCTGCCTTTGGTATGGGCAGGGCCGGCAGAGCGCCAGCCGGACCTTCGTCGTCGCCGGTCTCCCTCTCCCCCACCGGGGGAGAGGGCTGGGGTGAGGGGGCAAACCGCGGCTCCGTCGCCGACGCCCTCACCCACCGCTCGCCCGCGGCGAGCGGTCCCCCCTCTCCCGCGGTGCGGGAGGGGGTTTCGGAACGGCGCCGGTTCACGGACGGTGTTCCGGAGATGGCTCAGGCGCGGGCACGCCGAGCGCCGCTGCGGCCTTTGGCGCGGGCGCGGACCTTGGCGCGCACCAGTTCGCGGGCCGACATGCCGGCGCGGCCCAGAGTCGAGCGGCCGCGCACCCCGCTTGGCGAGGTCGATTCAGCGATGCCGAGATCGGCCTGTTCGAGGCGGCGGATTTCGTCGCGCAGCCGCGCCGCCTCCTCGAATTCGAGATCGGCGGCGGCGGCATGCATGCGTTTTTCGAGATCGGCGATGACCGATTTCAGGTCCTTGCCCTGATAGTGCAGCGCGTCGCTCTCGCCCAGGCCGACCGTGACGTGGTCGCGCTCGTAAACGCTTTCGAGGATATCGGCGATGCCGCGCCGCACGCTCTCCGGCGTGATGCCGTTGGCGGCGTTGAACGCCTGCTGCTTTTCCCGGCGCCGGTTGGTCTCGTCGATCGCCGCTTTGAGGCTGTCGGTCATGTGGTCGGCGTAGAGGATCGCGCGCCCCTCGATGTGGCGGGCGGCGCGGCCGATCGTCTGGATCAGCGAGGTGCGCGAGCGCAGATAGCCTTCCTTGTCGGCGTCGAGCACGGCGACCAGCGCGCATTCCGGGATGTCGAGCCCCTCGCGCAGCAGGTTGATGCCGATCAGCACATCGAACACTCCGAGTCGCAAATCGCGGATGATCTCGATGCGCTCGATCGTATCGACATCGGAATGCATGTAGCGCACCCGCAGCCCCGCCTCGTGCAGGTATTCGGTCAGCGCCTCGGCCATCTTCTTGGTCAGGGTCGTCACCAGCACGCGGTGCCCCTTTGCCGCTGCCTCGCGGCACTCCGCCATCAAATCGTCGACCTGGTTGTCGGTCGGCCGGATGATGCAGGGCGGGTCGACCAACCCGGTGGGCCGCACGATCTGTTCGACAAACACGCCGCCGGAATGCTCCATCTCCCAGCGGCCTGGCGTCGCCGAAACGAACACGGTCTAGCCGCGCAGCCCGTCCCACTCCTCGAACTTGAGCGGCCGG
>DATEKP010000106.1:0-14103 GCA_035277405.1 Allostellaceae bacterium
GTAATCGAAGGGGATAATGGTTTTGCGGCCACTTTCCCCAATGAAAGAGAGGGAATTTTATCATCGCTAAAAGCAGGCGCAGATTGGATAAAAAACCGTTGCCCGAATCGGGAGCAAATTTTTTCGTTGATCATTTCGCCACTCCAGTGGATTTCTGGAAATTTTTCCAAAGCCCTCATCGGCGAGGCGGCGAAAAAGGCGGCGGAAGCCGTTGTAAACTTCTTGCACAGTTTGCTCAGTTAGATCCTCCAGGACAAATGCCAAAGCGCACCGACATAAACAGCATCCTGATCATCGGCGCCGGGCCGATCGTGATCGGGCAGGCGTGCGAATTCGATTATTCCGGGGCGCAGGCGTGCAAGGCCCTCAAAGCCGAGGGCTATCGGATCGTGCTGGTCAATTCGAACCCGGCGACGATCATGACCGACCCGGAATTGGCCGACGCCACCTATATCGAGCCGATCACGCCGGCCGTGGTCGAGCAGATCATCGCCCGCGAGCGCCCCGACGCGCTATTGCCGACGATGGGCGGCCAGACCGCGCTCAACACGGCGATGGCGCTCGCCAAATCGGGCGCCCTCAAACGCCACGGCGTGCAGTTGATCGGCGCCAACGAAGCGGCGATCGCCAAGGCCGAGGACCGGCAATTGTTCCGCCAGGCGATGGACCGCATCGGCCTCGAATCGCCGCAGAGTCGGCTGGTCGGTTCGTACGAGGCGGCGCTAGAAGCGCTCGCGGTCGTCGGCCTGCCGGCGATCATCCGGCCGTCCTTCACCTTGGGCGGCACCGGCGGCGGTATCGCCTACAACACCGAGGAGTTCGAGGAGATCGTCCGCGGCGGCTTGCGCGCGTCGCCGGCGCACGAGGTGCTGATCGAGGAGTCGGTGCTCGGCTGGAAGGAGTACGAGCTGGAAGTCGTGCGCGACCGGAACGACAACTGCATCGTCGTCTGCTCGATCGAAAACATCGACCCGATGGGCGTCCACACCGGCGATTCGGTGACCGTGGCGCCGGCGCTGACTCTGACCGATAAGGAATACCAGCTGATGCGCAACGCCGCGATAAGGGTGCTGCGTGAGATCGGCGTCGATACCGGCGGGTCGAACGTGCAGTTCGCGGTCAACCCGGCCGACGGGCGGCTCGTCATCATCGAGATGAACCCGCGCGTGTCGCGCTCCTCGGCGCTCGCCTCGAAGGCGACCGGCTTTCCGATCGCCAAGGTCGCGGCCAAGCTCGCGGTCGGCTACACGCTCGACGAGCTCGACAACGAGATCACGCGGGTGACGCCGGCCTCGTTCGAGCCGACGATCGACTACGTCGTCACCAAGATGCCGCGCTTCACCTTCGAGAAATTCCCGGGCGCGGAGCCGCTCTTATCGACCTCGATGAAGTCGGTCGGCGAGGCGATGGCGATCGGCCGCTCCTTCGCTGAATCGGTGCAAAAGGCGCTGCGCTCCTTGGAAACCGGCCTTGACGGCTTTGACGAGGTGGCGATCGAGGGGGCCGAAAGCGGCGCGGAAACGGTCAAGGCGGCGCTGGCGCGGCCGGCGCCGGACCGCCTGCTGTTAATCGCGCAGGCCTACCGCCATGGCCTGACGACCGCCGAGATCCATGCCGCTTGCCGCTATGACCCGTGGTTTCTCGAACGCATCGAAGAGATCGTCGCAGCCGAAGAACGGGTCAAACAAGAAGGGCTGCCGGACGACCCGACCGCACTGCTGCGGCTGAAGCAGATGGGGTTTTCGGACGCCCGGCTGGCGAAGCTCGCCGGCATCGCCGAGCCGCGGGTCGCGGCATTGCGCGACCGGCTCGGCCTCCATCCGGTCTACAAGCGCATCGACACTTGCGCCGCCGAGTTCCCGTCGCTGACCCCGTACATGTATTCCTGCTACGACGGCGACGGCGTCAGCCCGCCCGAATGCGAGGCCGATCCATCGGCGCGCGACAAAATCGTGATCCTCGGCGGCGGCCCCAACCGCATCGGGCAAGGCATCGAGTTCGATTATTGCTGCGTGCACGCGGCCTACGCGCTGTCGGCGGCCGGGTTCGAGACGATCATGGTCAACTGCAACCCGGAGACCGTCTCGACCGATTACGACACATCCGACCGGCTCTATTTCGAGCCATTGACCGCCGAAGACGTGGTGGAAATCGTGCGCGTCGAGGCCGCGCGCGGCCGGCTCCTCGGCGTCATCGTGCAGTTCGGCGGGCAGACCCCGCTCAACCTCGCCCGCGCCTTGGAGCGCGCGCGAATCCCGATCCTCGGCACCTCGCCCGACGCGATCGACCTCGCCGAGGACCGCCAGCGCTTCCAGCAATTGTTGCGCGGCCTCGGATTGCGCCAGCCGGACAACGGCACCGCCTATTCGCCCGAGGAGGCCGAGGCGATCGTGCAGCGGATCGGGTATCCGGTGGTGATACGCCCGTCTTACGTGCTGGGCGGGCGGGCGATGGAGATCGTGCACGACGGCGCCGGCCTCAACCGCTACATCCGCCGCGCCGTCGTCGTCTCCGGATCGAGCCCGGTGCTTATCGACCGCTATCTGCAGGACGCGATCGAGGTCGATGTCGATGCCGTCGCGGACGGCGCCGAGGTCTATGTCGCCGGCGTCATGGAGCATATCGAGGAGGCCGGCATCCATTCCGGCGATTCGGCCTGCTCGCTGCCGCCCTACAGCCTCGCCCCGGCGACCATTGCCGAGATCGAGCGGCAGACCATCGCGCTGGCGCGCGCGCTCGGGGTTGTCGGGCTGATGAACGTGCAATTCGCGGTCAAGGACGGCGACGTCTATGTGCTCGAGGTCAACCCGCGCGCCTCGCGCACCGTGCCGTTCGTCGCCAAGGCCACGGGCGTGCCGATCGCCAAGATCGCGGCGCGCGTGATGGCCGGCGAGAGGCTCGCGGCGCTACTGCCTGATCGCGACCGGCCGGCGGGCGCCCACGTCGCGGTCAAGGAGGCGGTGTTCCCGTTCGCGCGCTTTCCCGGGGTCGATCTGATCCTCGGGCCGGAGATGAAGTCGACCGGCGAGGTCATGGGGCTCGACCGCGATTTCGGCCGAGCCTTTGCCAAGGCCCAACTCGGCAGCGGCACCGACCTGCCGCTCAAGGGCTGCGTCTTCGTCTCGGTGCGCGACCGCGACAAGGCGGCGCTGATCGAGCCTTGCCGGCAACTCGCGGAGTGGGGCTTCGAACTGGTTGCGACGCGCGGCACCGCGCGGCAGTTGCGCGCCGCCGGGGTTGCGGTCAACGAGGTCAACAAGGTCCAGGAAGGCCGCCCCGACATCGTCGATGAGATGCGCAGCGGCAAAATCCAGCTGGTTTTCAATACCACCGAGGGCGCGCAAGCGATCGCCGACAGTTTCAGCCTGCGCCGCACCGCGCTGACGCACAGCATCCCTTATTACACGACCGTCGCCGGGGCGCGCGCCGCGGTCCAGGCGATCGGGGCGCTGCGCGCCGGCTGCCTTGAAGTCGCGCCCTTGCAGTCCTACCTTTGATCGCCTGTCTCGCGAGCAAGGTGCGCCCCCGACTTGATGACCAAAATCCCGATGACGGTGGACGGCTACAACCGGCTGCAGGAGGAGCTGAAGCGCCTCAAATCGGTTGACCGGCCGGCCGTCATCCGCGCCATCGCCGAGGCGCGCACGCATGGCGACCTGGCGGAGAACGCCGAGTACCATGCCGCGCGCGAGCGCCAGAGCTTTATCGAGGGCCGCCTCGCCGAGCTCGAGGACAAGATCGCGCGCGCCGAGGTCATCGACGTCTCGAAATTGTCGGGATCGGTCATCAAGTTCGGCGCGACCGTGACCTTGGCCGACGAAGAGACCGACGAGGAGCAGACCTTCCGCATCGTCGGCGAGGACGAGGCCGACATCAAGGATGGCCGGCTCTCGGTGACCTCGCCCTTGGCGCGGGCGCTGATCGGCAAGGGCAAGGGCGACAGCGTCGAGGTCTCGACGCCGCGCGGCAACAAATCCTACGAGATTATGACCGTCGCCTTCGGCTGACGCCGGTTCTGGCCGGTCCGCCCCTCACCCTGTCCCTCTCCCCGTAGACGGGGAGAGGGAGCCCAGCTGCTCAGGCGGAGTATCATTTCTCCCTCTCCCCGCTTGCGGGGAGAGGGTTGAGGTGAGGGGCGCCGCATCAGGTTCGCCGAGCGGCACGCCGGGCGCGGCTTTCGATACGCGCAGCACGAGGGCCGATTTGACGTGCGCGACGTTGGGCGCCGCGGTCAGCCGGGCGGAGAGGAAGCGCTGGTAGCTGTCCCAGTCGGGCGCGACGATCTTCAATAGGAAATCGGTTTCGCCGGCCAGCATGTGCGCCTCGCGCACCTCGGGCCATGTGCGTATCAGGCTCTCGAATGCCTGCAGATCGCTTTCCGCCTGGCTCTGCAAGCCGATCTGCGCGAACACGCTGACCATAAAGCCGAGCGCCTCCGGGGCCAGATCGGCGTGGTAACCGCGGATGTAGCCGGCCGCCTCAAGCGCCCGGACGCGGCGCAGGCAGGGCGGCGGCGAGATGCCGACGCGCCGTGCCAACTCGATGTTGGTCATCCGCCCGTCGGTCTGCAGCAGCCGCAGAATATGCCGGTCGATGGCGTCGAGCCTGGGCCCGCGCATGGGTCGTTCGTTCCCTTTCGCGCCCAAAATCGCCGCAACAATAGAAATTTCGATGCTGCCGCGCAATTTTGTTGCGCCTTTGCAGTCGGGCGCCGCGCGCGTCTTGCCGCCGCAATCCGCTTTCCGTAAACCGCGCGCATGGCCGCCCTGCCCGACGTCGAGAACGAGGCGCCGCCGTCGGTCTGGGTCTTGCACGACGGCAAGCCCGGCATGAGGAGCCAGGCCTTGGGGTTGGCCGAGGCGAGCGGACTGCCGTTTGTCGAGAAGCGGCTGACGATCCGTCCGGCGTGGCGCTGGCTGCCGCCGCGCTTTTGGGTCACTCCGCTGTCGGCAGCACCCGGTGCCGGGTTGACGCCGCCCTGGCCCGATCTGGTGATCGGCTGCGGGCGCAACACGGTACGGCCGGCGCTGGCGATCCGGCGCGCTGCCCGCGGACGCACGCTGGCCGTGCAGGTGCAGGACCCGCGCTACGGCCGCGACGAATTCGACCTGCTGTTCGTGCCGGCGCACGACCGGTTGCGCGGCCCGCATGTTGTGGTCACGGCCGGCGCTTTGCATCGGGCGACGCCGGCCCGGCTCGCGGCCGAGCGCCGGCGCTTTGCAGATTTGGAGGCCCTGCCGCGGCCGATTGTCGGCGTGCTGATCGGCGGCGCCAATCGCGCCTACCGGCTCGACCGGCGGCGTCTCGCTGTGATCGCTGACGTGGTCGCGACGGCGGTGCGCGAGAGCGGCGGCTCGGTGCTGCTGACGCCGTCGCGGCGCACCGGCGCGGCTGGTCTCGCGATCTTGCGCGACCGCCTTGCCGGCCTGCCCGGAGCGATCTGGGACGGGCAGGGAGATAACCCGTATTACGCCTATCTCGCATTCGCCGACGCGCTGCTGGTGACGGCCGATTCGGTGTCGATGGTCAGCGAGGCGGCGGCGACCGGCAGGCCCGTGCATATCCTCGAACTCGCCGGCGGCGACGCCAAGTTCGCACGCTTTCACCGGGCGATGCGCGAGGCCGGCATAACCCGGCCGTTTGCCGGCGTAATCGAAAGCTGGTCCTACACACCGCCGGACGAGAACGCCCGCGCCGGCGCCGCCCTGCGCGCGCTGCTATCGGCGCACCTCGCGCGCCGGCGGGTTGTGTAGTATCCCGCTCTAATGGCGCTGCGCATCGAGACCTTCGACAACCTCCGCGGCGGCAACACGCTGTACAAGGCGCTCGCCCATCCGCATGCGGCGGGCGGGGGCCGCGCGATTGTCAAGGCCCTTGCCCGTTGCGGACCCGCCGCGATTGTCGATCCGCACGGCGCGGCCGAAGGTTTCGCCGAAATCTACGGCTTGGCCGGGATCGAATTGGCCGGGGTCTACGTGCAGGACGTGGCGCGCATCGGCGCCGCCGTGCTCGGCCAGCCCGCCCGCGCGATCACCGAATTGTCCGGGTGCGACGCGGCCTCGGTCTTGGTCGCCGCATTCGATGCAGAACGGCTCGCCAAGCAGCTGCATCCTTTTCTGCCGCGCGGTGCGTCGCCGATCAGCTTCGACGCGATGCGGATACCCGAGGAGCGGCTGACCAACCGGCGCACCTATCTCGACCCGCTCAACTTCGCCACCAACTTCGCCTTTTTCCGCGATACCGATGCGCTGCACACCCGGCTCGTCACGACGAATTATTGGGCGGGCTACGGCGCCGCTACGGTCGCCTGCTGGCTGACCCTCTTCGATGGCGCCGGCCGGGCGATTGCCGAATGGACCGAGCCGTGCAGCGGCGCCGGCGGCGCCATCGTCATCGACAGCCGCGAGGTGCGGGCGCGCTTCGGCCTTGGTGAGTTCGCCGGCCAGCTCTTCATGCACGTTGTCGGCGCGGCCGGGCACGACATCGTCAAATACGCGCTCGACACGTATGGCTCGTCGGGCGCGATCGGCGACGCCGGCCTGTCCTGCACGCACGACGCCAATGCCTGGCCGGCCGAACGCTATGCCGGATTGCCGGCACCGGCGCCCGGCGAGCGGGTCATCCTGTGGGTGCAGAACAGCCACCCGACGCCGATCCCCGCCGGCGCGATCGGCCTCAACGCCATGGGCGACGATCGGGTCGTCGCACTGCCCGGGGCGATCGGCCCTTTTGCCAGCCGCGCCGTCGATGTCGGCGAATTGCTGCCGGGTCTCGCCTGGCCGCGCCAGATCGAAGTGCGCGCCGGCAAGCATGTCGTGCGGCCGCGCTACGAGGTGGTCGCCGGTGCGCGCCGGCGCATTGCGCACGTCAATGTCGAGCGCGGCGATTTGCGGCCGGACCCGGCATTGCCCGGCCTCGCCGAGATGCTCGGCAAGGGCTATCTGCTGCCGGCCCCGGTGCTGCCGCTCGGCGAATGGGAGAGCCTCTTCCTGCCGACCCCGATGGCGATATCCCAGCGGGAGTTGCCGATCGCCGCGCTGGTCTACGACCCGGAAGGCAACGAGGCCGCGCGGGTGCCGCTCGGCCGGCTGCCGCGCGACCATGCGACGGCGCTGTCGCTCGACGCGGCCGCCGGCGCGCTCGGCGACGGCTATGGCCATGTCGAGCTGGTGTACGACTTCGCGCAGGGCGGCGAGGGCGATGGCTGGCTGCACGCGCTGTTCCGTTACCGTCATCGCCAGAGCGGCCACGCCGCCGAAACCAGCTTCGGCGCGCATGTTTTCAACACGATCCTGGTCTACCGCGACGAGCCGCAATCCTATTCGGGCCGACCGCCCGGCCTCTCCACCCGGCTGTTCCTGCGGCTCGGCGACGAGCCGCACGACACGCTGTGCCACCTGATCTACCCGGCGTCGCGGCCGTGGCTCCCGGAGAGCGCGACCGAGATCATCCTGCACTGCGGCGACGGCGCCGAGATCGCCCGCGCGGCGCTGGCGATTCCGTGCTCGGGGTCGCGGCTCGTGCGCTGCGGTACGCTGTTCGACAAGGCGGCCCGACGCCGCGCCGGCGCCGGCGCCTACGCCGTCATTCGCGACCCGACCTGCCGTCTCTTCGGCTATCATGGCCTTATCGGGGCCGGCGGCGCGTTCAGCCTCGACCACATGTTCGGCTACTGAACCGGCAGCAACGGCAAAACCGTTCGCCGCCGCGTCGCCGCAGCGCAAAAAAATGCTATATGATGCTGTCCTATCGCTCGCTCGGGGAGCCGCGAACAAAGCGATGCCGCAACAGCATCACAGCAAGGTCCTGATCGTCGGCGCCGGCCCCGCCGGCTTCACCGCCGCGATCTACGCCGCCCGCGCCAACCTGAAGCCGCTGCTGGTCAGCGGCCTGCAACCGGGCGGCCAGCTGACGATCACGACCGATGTCGAGAACTATCCCGGTTTCGCCGAGATCATCCAGGGTCCTTGGCTGATGGAGCAGATGCAGCGCCAGGCCGAGCATGTCGGCACCCGCATCGTGCTCGACGAGGTGACGGCGCTAGACCTGTCGCGCCGGCCGTTTCGCGCGCTCGGCGATTCGGGCGATTTCTATTTCGGCGACGCGCTGATTGTCGCAACCGGGGCGCAGGCGCGCTGGCTCGGCGTGCCGGGCGAGGACGCGTTCCGCGGCTTTGGCGTCTCGGCCTGCGCAACCTGCGACGGGTTTTTCTTCCGCGACAAGGAAGTCGTCGTGATCGGCGGCGGCAACACCGCGGTTGAGGAGGCGATCTATCTGACCAATCACGCCCGCCGGGTGACGCTAGTGCACCGCCGCGACGCGCTGCGGGCCGAGAAGATCCTGCAGGACCGGCTGTTCCGCAACGCCAAGATCTCGGTCATCTGGGACAGCGTCGTCGAGGAAATTGTCGGTGTTGCGGAGCCGCCGGAAGTGACCGGCGTTCGGCTACGCAACGTCCGCACCGGCGCGCGCACGGACAAGGCCTGCGACGGCGTTTTTGTCGCGATCGGGCACCAGCCGGTCACCGGCCTCGTTGCCGGGCAATTGCCGCTCGACGCCGACGGCTACATCCTGACCGCGCCGGATTCGACCGCGACCGCGGTGCCGGGCGTGTTCGCCGCCGGCGATGTCAAGGACAAAGTGTTCCGTCAGGCGGTGACTGCGGCCGGCCTCGGCTGCATGGCGGCGCTCGAAGCGGAGAAGTTTCTGGCCGCCGAGGAGGATCGCACGGCCGCGCACGCCGCCCAGTAGGGCGGCGGCCGATGTCGGGGGAGGGGGCTCCCCGAAAGGCAAGCAAATGGCGATGGATTGGGACAAGTTGCGGGTTTTCCACGCGGTCGCGGAGGCGGGCAGTTTTACCCATGCCGGCGAGGCGCTCAACCTCAGCCAGTCGGCGGTCAGCCGCCAGATCAGCGCATTGGAGGAAAGCCTCAGCGTGCCGCTGTTTCACCGCCACGCGCGCGGCCTCATTCTGACCGAACAGGGCGAACTCCTGTTCCGCACGGCGCGCGAGGTGTTCGCCAAGCTGGCGATGTCGGAGAGCTTGATCTCCGAATCCAAGGACCGGCCGAAGGGGCCGCTGAAGATCACGACGACGGTCGATTTCGGCTCGATCTGGCTGACCCCGCGGATCCGCGAATTTCTCGATCTCTACCCGGAAATCCAGGTCAGCCTCGTGGTCGACGATTCGGAGCTCGACCTGTCGATGCGCGAGGCCGATGTCGCGGTGCGCATGTCGCCGCCGCGCCAGCCCGACCTGATCCAGCGCCATCTGGTCAGCGTGCACGCGCACATTTATGGCGCCGCCGACTACCTGAAGAAGCACGGCACGCCGCAGCGCGCCGACGACCTCGACGACCACCGCCTGATCGTCTACGGCGAGGACGCGCGGCCGCCGGTGCCCGGGGTCAACTGGCTGTTGGAAGCCGGCGTCAAGCCGGCGCGCGACCGCCGGCCGATCCTCAGCGTCAACAACACCTACGGCATGCTGCGCGCGGTGACGAGCGGCCTCGGCCTCGCCGCGCTGCCGGATTTCGTCGCGGCCGAGCACAACAACCTGGTGCGCGTATTGCCCGAGGTCGCCGGGCCGCCGAACGAGGCCTATTTCGTCTACCCAGAGGAACTGCGCTCGTCGAAGCGGATCAGCGTGTTCCGCGATTTCCTGCTGCGCAAAGTCGCCGAAGGCCGGCTCGGCTAGCCTAGGCGGCGCGGCCCGACGGCAAGACGGCGATGGAACGGCGGCTCAGACGGCCGAGCAGTGCCGGCAGGCAGCGGATCATCGTTGCCGGCCGGGATTCCGACGATGACCGGGCCGGCAGTGCCTCCGCGGCGAGCTGACACACCGCCCGCGCTTCGGCCGCCTCCAGCCACCTGATCGGCATCGCCTGCTTCATGGTTTCTCTCCCCGACATCGGGCGTCGCACCCGATAAGCGACAAATTAGTGCAATCTCGACGGCGCAGGTGTGAGCGCGCTCACACATGGTTAAATTTCTATCGCCGTCCCCGCCCGCACGATCGGAGCCGAACGATGCAAGACGCGAGTGCCGCATCCCCCGGCTTCGCCCCGCCCGCCGATGGGGCGTGCGACGTCGACGGGCTGACGGCGCGCTTTCGCGAGCGCACCGCACGGATCGGCGTGATCGGCCTCGGCTATATCGGGCTGCCGCTGCTTCGAACGATCGCCGAGCGGGGCTTTGCCGCGCTCGGCTTTGACATCGATGACCGCAAGGTGGCGGTGCTGAACCAGGGCGGGTCCTATCTGCGGCACATCCCCGCGCACAGCATCGCCGCGCTGCGCCGCTCCGGCCATCTGACCGCAACCGCCGATTTTTCCCGCCTGGCGGAAGTCGATGCGATCATCCTGTGCGTACCGACGCCGCTGACCCGGCAGCGCGAACCCGATCTCAGCTTCATCGTCTCGACGACCGAGAGCGTGGCGGCGCATCTGCGGCGCGGCCAGCTGGTGGTGCTCGAATCGACGACCTATCCGGGCACCACGCGCGAGATCATGCGGCCAATCCTCGAGCGCTCGGGCCTGCACTCGGGACACGATTTCTTTCTCGCCTACGCGCCGGAGCGCGAGGATCCGGGCAATGCCGAGTTCGCGACCGCAGACATTCCGAAAGTGGTCGGCGGCGAGGGGCCGGATGCGCTGCGTCTCGTGCGTGCGCTCTATGATGCGATTGTCGCGCGTACCGTGCCGGTCAGCTCGCTGGAAGCGGCCGAGGCGGTCAAGCTGACCGAGAACATCTTCCGCTCGGTCAACATCGCACTCGTCAACGAGTTGAAGGTCGTGTTCGAGGCCATGGGCATCGATGTCTGGGAGGTCATCGAGGCGGCCAAGACCAAACCGTTCGGCTACATGCCGTTCTATCCCGGCCCCGGGCTCGGCGGCCACTGCATCCCGATTGATCCGTTCTACCTGACGTGGAAGGCGCGCGAATTCAACATCGCGACCCGCTTCATCGAACTCGCCGGAGAGATCAACACGGCGATGCCGCAGCGCGTCGTCGACCGCACGGTCGAGGCGCTCAGCGAGCGCTCCGGCCGCGCGCTGAAGGGCGCCCGTATTCTGGTCATCGGCGTCGCCTACAAGAAAAACATAGACGATATCCGCGAAAGCCCGGCGCTGACGATCATCGAACGGCTCGAACGGCGGGGCGCCATCGTCGCCTTCCACGATCCGTTCCTAGCCGAAATTCCGTCGAGCCGCGAGCATGCGCACCTCGCCGGCCGCCGCTCGACCGCGCTGTCGGAGTCGACAGCCGCCGGCTTCGATGCCGCGATCATCTGCACCGACCACGATCCCGTCGATTACCGGCTCCTGGTCGCGCACTGCCCTTTAGTCATCGATACGCGCAACGCCTGCGCCCGCCGCGGGCTTTGCGGCGGCAATGTCGTGAAGGCGTAAAGCCGACCCCGGTCATTGCGAGCGCAGCGAAGCAATCTCGCCGCGCCCTTGGGATACCAGGCGACGAGATTGCTCCGTCGCCTTCGGCTCCTCGCAATGATCGATCAAGGGGAACGGTGGTCCTGAGCGGCCTCGTCAGACCTGCAGCACCAGGCCTTCATAGGCGGCGACCGTGCCGGGGCGGGCGGCGGCGGCATCGGCGGCGATGCGGTCCATCATGTCGTCATCGTGGTCGGGGTCGTGGTGGTATAGCACCAGCGTCTTGACTTTGGCGGCATTGGCGAGCCGCACCGCCTCCTGCCAGGTCGAATGGCCCCAATTGCGGTGGGCCGGGTATTCGTCGTCGGTATAGGTGCAATCGTAAATCATCACATCGGCGCGATCGATCAGCTGCAAGACGCTGCGGTCGAGCCTGCCCGGCTGGTGCTCGGTATCGGTGATGTAGGCGACGGCCTTGCCGCCCTGCTCGAGGCGATAGCCGGTGGCCCGGTTCGGGTGATTGAGCAGCCCAGTGCGCAGCGTGATGCCGCTATGCGGCTTCAGCAACTCGCCGGCCACGAAATCGTGGAATTCCAGCTTTGCCGCAAAGATGTCCATCGGGATCGGAAAAAGCGGCGGCGACATCATCTTGCCGAGCACGCCCTCGATCCCGGCATCGGGCTTCAGGTGGCCGGCCCAGACGCGGATGCGGTTGCGCGCGTCGTAGCAGGGCGCAAAAAACGGCAGGCCATGGCAATGGTCGAGATGGGTATGCGTGTAGAACAGATCGAAGTCGCGCGGGTGCTCGCCTTTCATCAATGCATCGCCGAGCAGGCGCAGGCCGGAGCCGCCGTCGAAGATGAACAATTGCCCGGCGCAGCGCACCTCGACGCACGAGGTATTGCCGCCGTAGCGCACCGTCCCGGGTCCCGGGCAGGCGATGCTGCCGCGCACCCCCCAAAACCGCACCGTGAACTCGGGCTTGGCCAACGGCCGCTCCCTCGCGCTGTCAATTGCTCTCATAGATAAAATAATAACCCAGAACAATCGGTAAAAGCGTGCCCACCCCCGTTGCGGCAGGCGGGCGGGGGTTTGCGGCCATAACCCGTCGTTAACTATCTGGGTTTAACAATGCGGCCAGCGCTCAATCGTTGGGAGAGCCGCGATGATGACCGACAGCGAATACACCAAGGCGGTTGCCGAGTTCATGAGCCGGCGCGGCATCACGCGCTGCCCGACCGCCTGCGTCGTACCGACTCACGCCAGCGTCGGCGAGGCCGATCGCGTCGCCTTGCGCGACTACGATGCGGCCCGCGAAGCCGCGCGCATCGCCAAGCTGCGCTTTCACCAGCAGCTTCTCGCTTCCTGATCGCCGGCGCGTCGAATCGGGCGGCGGAGCCGCCCGACGGCTCCCCATCTCGTGCCCTGCGCGGCGGCCCGCCGTTCGCCGGAGGATCACCGCTCCTACGCAAGCCCAGACGGGTGACGCTGGTGCCATTCGGCCGCTTGCTCATAGGCCCAGCCGATCCTGAGCGCCGTGGCCTCGTCATAAGGCCGGCAGACAATCTGCAATGACAGCGGCAGCCCGGTCGCGGTGAAACCGTCCGGCACGGCCAGCGCGCACAGTTCCAACAGGTTGAAGGCGCGCGTGAAATGCGCCGGGGTCGTCGTCTGATCGACCGCTTCGACGCGAATCGCGGCGGTCTGGGTCGTCGGCGTCAACAGCGCGTCGATGCCGTCGAGGGCCGCCAGGAAGCGCCCTTTCAGCGCGTCGCGTTCGGCGAGCGCGGCGAGGTAGTCGCGGGCGCTGATGCCGCGCCCCAACTGAATGCGCGGCCGCACCGCCGGGTCGATCGGCAGCGCCGGGTCGTCCACCAGATCGCCGATCAGCTGGTAGGCCTCGGAGCCGATGATCCGCCCGACCGCCTGCGTTGCGTCGGCGAAGCGGAACGGCAGCGCGATGTCGACAATTTCGGCGCCGAGCCCGGCCAGCGCGTCGAGCGCTGCATCATAGGCGGCGAGCACCTCGGCGGCGCAGCCGTCGCGCTCGGCCGCCGGCATGCGGGCGAGCCTGAGGCCGCGCACGCCGCGCTTCAGCCCTGGAAGCGGGTCGATCGGCGATGGCGCCGCGAGGGTGCGCGGATCGAGCGGGTCGGCCCCGGCCATGACGCTGTAGAGCAGCGCCGCGTCCTCGACCGTGCGCGCCATCGGCCCCGGCGTGTCGAGCGAGGGGGCCAGTGGCAGAATGCCGTAGGTGCTGACCCGGCCGATCGTCGTCTTGAGGCCGGCCAGCCCGCACCACGATGCCGGCAGGCGCACCGAGCCGCCGGTGTCGGTGCCGATCGCCCACGGCGCCATGCCAGCCGCGACGGCGACGCCCGAGCCGCTGCTCGATCCGCCGGGGGTGCGATGCTGATCGAGGTCCCACGGGTTGCGCGGCGTGCCCATGTGCTGGTTGGTGCCCCAGCCGCCCATCGCAAACTCGACCGTATGAGTCTTGCCGATAACGATCATCCCGGCGGCGATGAATTTTTGCGCCAACGTCGCGGTGTAGGCCGAGCGCCGCTCGCGCCACGCCTCCGACCCGCCGGTCGTGATCCGGCCTTCGATCTCGATCAGGTCCTTGAGAGCGATCGGGATGCCATGAAAGGGGCCGATCCGGTGCCCCGAGCGGATTGCCTTTTCCGCCGCTTCGGCGGCGAGCCGCGCTTCC